>JAZDIS010000049.1:0-4927 GCA_043804705.1 Pseudomonadota bacterium
CCGTGGCGATTCTGTCATCGGCTTAGCGCTTATCGGCCAGGCCCTCCATTATGAGGGGTTTCGCGGCGCTGGTCCTTTCGTCCCGGTGTATTGCGGGGCTATTCCCGGGGTGCTCCTGGAAAGTGAGCTCTTCGGCCATGAAAAAGGGGCTTTTACCCACGCGATCAGGACGAGACTCGGCCGTTTTGAACTGGCCAACGGGGGCACGGTCTTTCTTGATGAAATTTCTGAAATGAGTCCCATGCTCCAGGTAAAACTGCTGCGGGTACTTCAGGAAAAAGAGTTTGAGCGGATCGGCGGCACCAAAACCATCAGCTCGGATTTCAGAGTGGTTGCCGCGACCAACAGGGATCTTGAGCAGGAGGTCCAGGCCGGTCGTTTCCGGGAAGATCTCTACTACCGCCTCAACGTTATCCCCATCGAGGCGCCGCCCCTGCGGGAGCGACGCCAGGACATCCCCCTGCTGGTCGAGCATTTCATGGCCAGGTTCAACAGGCTCCGGAAGAAAAAGATCAAGGGAGTGGCGGATGAGGTCATGCTACGGCTTGCGGGCTATGCCTGGCCCGGCAATGTTCGAGAGCTTGAAAACATGCTGGAACGCATGGTCATTCTGGCGGGCGATGATGTGCTTTCCATGGCCGATCTGCCGGAGCGCCTGCTGGAGGCCGGAACCGTGCCGGTCGAGCGGTTGGAAGAACTTCCCGGGCAGGGTTTTTTTCTCAATGAGGTGCTGGCTGATTTTGAAAAACGCTTGATCCTGCAGGCCCTTGAGCAGACGGACTGGGTCAAGAACCGGGCAGCCAAGCTTTTGAATGTGAACCGGACTACCCTCATCGAGAAGATGAAACGATTCAAGTTGGTTTCTGCTTCTGCCGAGGCGTAGAAAAAAGGGGGAGCCCTTCCTGTCTGGTGCGTGGCCAGGTAAGCGGCAGACACGCTTGCCCCCCATTCCCGCGAAAGAAATCATGAGAAATATCCAGTTGCCCCATCCTCTTTATGCTCTGCCGGTTTTTATTCTGTTAGGTCTTGGCCTTCTTGCGGGAGGGGTTCGTTCGGAGCAGGCCTGGGCCAAAGATGCCGCCCCTCCTCCCAAGCAGGCTGCGGTGCCTGTGGAGACCCCGGCGGAGGTCTGGCAGGAGGCGGTGGAGGCGGCAAAGGTTGGGGATCTGGCAAAGGCCGCCTCTGCGTATCAGCGCTACTACGAAAAATTCCGCGAGACGGAGCAGGCGGAAGAGGCGCTCTGGCAGGCAGCCCAAAGCATGAAGCAGCTGACAATAAAGAGCGCCGCGCCAGAGTGGGACAAGGTTCGCGATATCTTCCGGAGGTATGGCGCTGATTTTCCAAAGGCAAAGAGGGCGGCCGAGGCGTATTACGAGGTCGGGTACGCCCATTACCGCATGCGTTTCTACCGTGAGGCGCGCATCTATTTCAAGCTTTTTTTGGAGCGCTATCCGGATTCCCCCCTGCGGGATCAGGCGCGACTCGCGCAGGCGGACACCCTCTTTGCCGTAGGAAGGGTGGCCGAAGCGCTGGATATCTATACGAAGGTTTCCGAGTCCGGCGATGACGAGATCAAGGCCAAGGCCCTGATGGGTCTGGGTGAGATCATGGCCGCCAGTAAGGATCCGGTCGGCGCCTTGAAAACCTTTGCCACGCTTTTTGAGAAATATCCGGACTATCACTACCGGGATCCCGCGCTGTTGCGCAAGCTTGGCTTGGTTTACCTGCGGGTGGGCAGGGAGGAAGAGGCCAGGAACTCCTTGTTTCATTATCTGAACCTGGCTGAGAATCCTGCCGACCGGGGGGAGGTTCTTTTCGAGTTGGGGGAGAGCTATCTGCGGGGAGGCGATGGGCGGACGGCCCTGAAGCTCTATGAACGTGTGCTCGAAGATGGTACCCGCGAGGACCGGATTGCTGTTATGGCACGGTTCCGGCGGGCTGAGTATATGGATAATCCGGAACGGAGAACGGTCAAGGGGCAATCGGCCTCGGATCTGACCGATCCGGAGGGAGACAAGCCTTTTCTGGCGGTGATCGAGGCGTATCCTGGTGACCTTGTTACCCAGGATGCCCGGCGCGCATTGTTTCTCCGGTATCAGGCCCGCAATAACGTCGAGGCCGCCATCGATCTTGGCGGGAGCTATCTGCACCACAGCAAGCCGGGGCTGGCCACCGGGAAAAAGGATAATTTTGCCGGCAGGATTCTGCTGTACCTCGGGGAAGGATTTCTGGCGCGGAAAGAATACGATAAGCTCTATCAATTGTATGTTGCCGAATACCGTCATGTCAGCACCTTGGACAACGGGCGTTTTCTTTACCTGGTTGGGCAGGCGCTTGAGGCGTTGTCCCTGCTTGATCAAGCCGCCGTCGTTTATTTTCGGGCCCAGGGGTTGCCCTTGGCCGATGAAGACAAGGCCGATCTCTACAGCCGGAGGGCCGAGGTCTATCTTCTTCAGAAAAATCTGGCCGCCGCCGACCGGCTGCTCTGTTATGTCCGGGACATCTATAAGGATAGCGAATATCTTGGGGAATTCCATTATTTGACCGGCAAGCTCAACGAGGCCCAGGGGAAAAAGAACGCGGCCCTTGCCTGCTATGCCAAAGCCACGACAGCTGCTCCTGTGCCGGCAAAAATAAAAGTTTATGTGGAAGCTCGTCTGCGGATGCTGGCCACTCTCGATCTGTATCCCGAGGGGATGGAGGTTCTCACTCGTTCCCGGCAGAAGCAGTGGCTGGGGCCGGAAGCCTTGCAGGGCTGGTACCGGAAGTTTGGTGACGGGCTGGCCGGGCAGGGCGCCAAGTCGGCCATTGACGCCTATCTGGCCGGAGTCGACGGGGATATGCCGAAGGACAGCAAGGCCGCCCAGCAGATCCATCTGCAACTTGGCGATCTGTTCCGCAAGGGCGGGGAGATGGAGAAGAGCCGCGGACATATCCAGAAGGCGCAGGCCGGGCCGGACGAGCTTCTCAAGAAAAAGGCGAAAAACATCTTGAACCAGATAGAAATCGATCTGGGAAGAAAATCGAGGAAGGGCGGCCGGTGAAAGCGACGGCCGAGATATGTCTTCCTGACTGGATTCTCTGATGGCGCAAGCGACCTTTGATACCCCGGAACATCCGCAGGAATTCTTTTTTGCCATGATCGAAAGTCTGCCGGGCGGGATTTTGCTTGCTGACCGGCAGGGGAATCTGCTGGCGGTAAATCAGAAAGCTGCCCACTTGCTCGGCCTTGCCGGAAGCTCTCTCCAGAACAAAACCTGCTGGGGGCTGCTCTCCCGAAAGTTCGGTCTGACGCATGAGCTTGCACCCTTAAGTCTTTCCGGGGGCCGCCTGCTCTGTGAAGTGCAGGCTTCGAACGGCGGCGGGGCGGAAAATCGTTGCATCCTCATCAGCCGCAACGATTTGCAAAGCCCATTCCTGCATGTGGCCGGTTTTTTTCTCTCATTGGAGGATGTGACCTTTCCGGCCCTGATGGAGATGCATCTCGACCGGAGCAAGCGTTTTGCCGCCATGCAGGAGATGGCAGAGGCCATGAGCCAGGAATTGAAGAATCCCCTGGGCAGCCTTGAGCTGTATGCCTCGATTCTCAAGCGGGAACTGGCTGGGGACCCGGACAATGAGCGGGTCGCGGCCCGGATGCTGGGGGCGGTGCGAACCATGCATCACTTGCTGGATAATTTTGTGACCTTTTCCGGGGCACTGCTCCCGCAGATGCAGAAACTGGACATGGTCGCAGTGCTCAAGAAAAGCATGGAAACTCTCCGTGAAATGGCCGGAGAGCATGGTATACTCATGGAGAGCCGGATTGAGGCGGGACAGGCATATCTCGTCGGGGATCAGGCCCTGTTGGGGCAGCTTTTGCTCAATCTCGGGCTGAATGCCATTGAAAGCATGCCGGTGGGCGGGACGTTTTCCCTGGGCCTGCGAACGCTGCCCCCGGACAGGGAGCATGGAGCGCTGGTGGAAATCAGGGTGCAGGACCAGGGGGCGGGGATTGCCCCGGAAAATCGGCAGAAAATTTTCGACCCTTTTTTTTCAAGCAAGGGCAGGCATCGCGGGTTGGGCCTGGCCATCAGTCATGCCATTGCCGAGGCGCATCACGGATTGATCGAGGTAGAGAGCGAGCCGGGCCGGGGCAGCACCTTCAGGGTGCTGCTGGCGGCGGACTCCGATGTATCAACAGAAACCAGCCGGGGAAAAGATGTCTGAACAGATCCATAGGATACTGATCGTTGACGATGAGCAGAACATGCGCGTCGCCCTCTTTGAGGCGCTGAGCCGCAGTGGGCACGAAGTCGCGGTCGCGGAAAATGGCGGAATGGCTTTGGAGATGATCGCCAGGCAACCGCCGGAGCTGGTGATTACCGATATAAAGATGCCGGGCATGGATGGCCTTGAGCTGTTGCGACAGGTTAAGGCGCTGCGCCCTGAGCTGCCGGTGGTGATCATGACGGGTTTCGCCACGGTGGATACGGCGGTGGAGGCCATGAAACAGGGGGCTTTTGATTATCTTTTAAAGCCGTTTCCTGTGGAGGTTATTGAGGAAACGGTGGCCAGGGTCTTCGCCTTCGGGCGCAGGTTGCCGCAACCCGCCGGCCGGCCTGGGGTGCAGAAAGCCGGGGAAGCCGCCGCCCTGGAAAAACCGATCATCGGTCAGAACGGTAAGCTGTTGCAGCTTATGGACCGGGCCAGAAGCGTGGCCTCCAGCAAGGCCACCGTGCTCATCCTAGGGGAATCCGGAACCGGCAAGGAGGTTTTTGCCCGCTTTATCCATCAGGAAAGCGACCGGTGCAACGGCCCCTTCGTGGCCCTGAACTGCGCCGCCCTGCCGGAAGGGCTTCTGGAAAGCGAGCTGTTCGGTCATGAGAAGGGGGCCTTCACCGGGGCAATTGTCACCAAGAAAGGAAAATTCGAGCTGGCTGACGGC
>JAZDIS010000050.1:0-10085 GCA_043804705.1 Pseudomonadota bacterium
CCTGTGAGGATACCCGGCACGGGGCCAAAAAGTTTTCCGAGCATTTCAAATGCAGGATCGCCATCTGCCGCAGTCAAGTAATCGCTGATGGCCGCCTGGGCGGCGGCAGGCTGCACCAGGAGGACAAGCAGGGCGCCGATAATGATTTTTTCAGTCACTTTTTGCCTCCATGAAGGTTGAAACGTTACTTTTTGCCCGATTTAGCTGATATTTGACAAAAAACTCATCGGCTGCCGCATCGGCTGCCTCATCATCATGGGCCACCCTGGCCCGCGACTGTTCTTTTAGTTTATGGGCTTGCCTCCAAGCTTGCAGCTGCTGCAGGTGAGACTCTTGCAGTCCACCCTGCCTGATCAACCAGGCCTCCAAGCCTGCGGGATTGCTGGTAGAGCAGTGGAGCACAGCGAATCGCATGTACTCTTTTATCTCCTGCTGCTCCCCTAGGGGGGTAGGGGGGGTGGTATCTTGTTCATTTTTAGTGTCTTGTTGGTAGGTGTGGGCCACTTCCGAGACGTTTGCCGGGCCATTTGATGGGCCACTTTTGTTTTCGAAATCTCCTATCTGCCCAAAATCACGAAAAACTTGATGGGCCGTTGCCGGGCCATTTGTTGGGCCGTTTGCTGGGCCGTTGCTGGGCCGCAGTTGGCCAGGCCGACGCCCCACCTGGCCAACTATCTCCACCCCCACTTGCTCCATAAAATCCCGCACGCGGCGTCTATGCCAACCCCATTGCCCCGCGAACCCACTCACCGATGCCGGGCGCCCGTGCCAATAATCGGCCTGCAAGGCAAACAAGGCTTCCACCTGAGTGTAGGGCCTTGACCCTGGCTTGGGGAGCCAGGCAAGGGCAGCAAAATCGACCGGTGCCCACATTTCCTTTATCTCCCCTGCTGCTCGGCCTTGGTTGGCCGCCCGCGCCGGCGAGCCACTGGCTGCTGCTCCCCTGCCACCCAGGCCTCCAAGGAGGCCCGGACAACCCGCCAGGACCGGCCTCCAAAGGCCCTAATTTCCACCCCTGGGGGAAGCCTTTTTTCTCCCCTGGCGGCGGCCCGCCACCAGCTGACAGAGCTGCTAGTCAAGGCGGCCGCCTCAGCCAAAGTCAAGAGCATCTTCTTTTCACTACATTTTTTAATGTCCATATTGCACCTCCATGGTGCTCTTATATCTCTTTTCTTTTTCCATGTCTAGAAAAATATTCAATGGTATCCAGTACATACGTTTCAATAAACGATAGTCTCTATTGAAATTATATGTGCCGATTTGCACTAAAATAACGCAAAAACAAGGCGTTGTGTTACTCAAGCAACAAGCGGGAACGCAAAGAGGGAAGGCTAATCTGGAAAAAATGCGATAAAACAAGGCGTTATGCTTGTTTTTGAACCTGAAAGTTTCAATGGGGGATAGTCTCTACTGAAAAACAGAAGGAGTGACGGCAGAAAAAAAATGATGGATCAATATTTTTTTTGGGAAGTGCAGTCAAAAATCAAATTAGACCTGGTGACACTGGCGGGACATCAATAAATCATGCGTAGATGTCGTTTTGTGTGCGTGGGTGTCCCTTGGTGACACTCTTGGGACACTTGGGACATTTTTAAGGGGGTATTTAAGCCAAAACTAAAAAAGGGAAACCAGGCTTATTTGCCTAATTTCCCTTGGTTTTTTTGGTGCGCCCGACAGGATTCGAACCTGTGGCCTACGGCTTAGAAGGCCGGTGCTCTATCCGGCTGAGCTACGGGCGCACATGTGCGACAGATATTAGAACGATCGGACCAAGAAAGCAATACCGTTTTCGCCCCGCATCGCGGCCCAGGCCCTATTCTTTCTTCTCCACCTCTTTCCAGACCGGGCCTTTTGCGGTATCGACCACCTCGAAGCCCTTTTTCGCCAATTCCTGGCGCACCCCGTCCGCCTTGGGCCAATCTTTTTGCCTCCTTGCCTCTTCCCGGTCTCGGATCAGCCTGTCGATCTCCGGCGCAAGGGGGCATTCCTCCAGCCGCATGATCCGCAGCACGGAATTGATCCGGCGCAGGGCCTCGAGGATATAGTCCTTCTGCTCCCGGTCAAGGAGGCCTTGGCTCAGGATCGGGTTGGTCTTTTTGACAAAATCGAACAGGGCGGCAAAGGCTCTGGAAACGTTCAGATCGTCGTCCATTGCGGTGAAAAAACGATCCTCCATATCGGAGAGATAGGCGGCGACCTCCGGGTGGGGCAGCCCCGGCGGCAGGCAGAGCAGCTTGCCGACAAAGCCGTCGAGTCGGCGCAGGTCCTTGCGGGCCGCGTCCAGACTGCGGAAGGAGAAATTGATCGGCTTCCGGTAATGGGTGCGGATCAGAAAATAGCGCATCTCCCTGCCGGTATAGCCCTTGGCCAGGATATCGCGCAAGGTGATGATATTCCGGTTATCCGCGGACATCTTCTTGCCGTCCACCAGCAGGAGTTCGCTGTGCAGCCAGAAATTCGCCAAGGGCTTGCCGGTGATCGCCTCGGCGATGGCGTTCTCGTTCTCATGGTGCGGGAAGAGCAGATCGCGGCCGCTGGTATGGATATCCATGGTTTCCCCGAGTAAAGCGAGGGTCATGGCCGCGCATTCAATATGCCAGCCGGGACGCATATTGCCCCACTCGGTCTGAAAAAAGATGCCGCTTTTTAATTCGCTCAAGGTCGAACGCTTGAGCAGGGTGAAATCAACCGGGTTTTCCTTTTCATAGTCGTCCAGGTCAACGGTTTTCCCGATCTGAATCTTGCTCAGGTCCACCCCGGAAAGCTTGCCGTATTTGGCGAACTTCGAAATGTCAAAATAGATGGAGCCGTGTTTTTCGTAGGCGAAGCCTTTGGCTACCAACTTCTGGGCCAAAGCGATCATGGCTTCCACATGTTCGGAGGCTCTGGGGTAGCCTGCGGCTTCCTCCACCTCCAACACAGCCATATCCTCTTTGAATTCCTGAATATATCTGCCGGTGAACTCGGAGAGGCCCTCTTTACCCAGGGCTGCTCCCTGGATGGTATTATCGTCCAGGTCGGTGAAATTCATATAGAACCTGACCTGATACCCTTTCAGCGTAAGCACCCGGTGCACGAGATCAGCAACCATAAAGCGACGACAGTGGGCCAGATGGGCCAACTCATGGGCAGTGGGGCCGCAGGCGTAAAAGGTCACGGTATCCGGCACAATGGACTTGAACACCTCTTTCTTTCGGGAGAGGGTATTGAAGAAGCGCAGTTCCGCCTGTTGGGATCCCTCCGGTTCTTGCTTGGTGAAAAGCTCTGTGCTCAAATACTTCTCGCCGCCATCGGGGAAGATAGCCACGAGCACCCCCTCCTTCAACTGGGCGGCGCGGGTCAAGGCCGCGGACATGGCGGCCCCGGAGCTCATCCCGGCAAAAATCCCCTCTTTCCGGGCCAGGAGACGAACCGAGGTAAACGCCTCTTCATCCGGGATGTTGATGATCTGAAATGGAAGTTTTTTGTCAAAAATTCCGGGGGTGTAGGACTCCTTCATGTTCTTGAGCCCTTGCAGCTTGTGGCCGAGAAAGGGCTCCACCGCAGTGATACGCACCTCGGGATGGTGCTCGGCAAAATACCGGCATAACCCCATGACCGTCCCGGAGGTGCCCAGGGTGGCGACGATATCCGTCACCCTGCCCTCGGTCTGCTCCCAGATCTCCGGCCCGGTTGTCTTGTAATGGGTCAGCCAGTTTGCCGCATTGTTGAACTGATCGGTGAGAAAATAGCGATCCGGATATTGCCGGGCCAGGGCATAGGCCTGTTCGATGGCTCCGTCGGTGCCGCGTTTGCCGGGGGTCAGGAGAATCTCGGCGCCAAAGGCCTCCATGATCTTGCGCCGCTCGATGCTCGCCGATTCCGGCATGATCAACTGGCATTTATAACCTTTGACCGCACAGACCATGGCCAAGCCGATACCGGTGTTGCCGCTGGTGGCCTCGAGCACGATCTTGTCCGGGGTCAGTTCGCCCTCCTGCTCCGCAGTTTCAATCATGTTCAGAGCGACGCGGTCCTTAACCGAGCCTCCCGGGTTAAAGGCCTCCAGCTTGGCGTAGATGGCAACCTTCTTCAAGGGATTCAGACGCTTGATGGGTATCAGCGGCGTGTTGCCGATCTTGTCGAGAATGGAGGCGATTACCGTTTTTTTGGGCAGGTGTGATGGCGTCATGGCGGACTCAGCGTTTGGTGTCTACATCCCGGAAAATAGGAAAACAGCAGGATCAAATATCAACGATATCGGTAGAATACAACAGAACCATCGGGCAAACCAGCCATATTATGGTTCTCAAAAGGGGCGGCATGCGGCGGGAAACTATAAAAAAAGGCAAGCCCCATATGGAGCTTGCCTTTTAAAGCAACTTTGCAGCACAGCGAAAAAAACCGATTCTCAGGCTTCCTTCTCAAGCTTGACGCTGATCGCCACCTTGTAGAGTATGGAAAGAATGAAAAATCCTGTGGCCCAGATGGCTGCGGTAATGCCAATTTCCTGGGCGCTGGGGTAGTACTCGGTGACCTGGTCCAGCATGTTCGGAACAAAACCGCCGAGCACCAGGCCAAGGCCCTTGTCAATCCAGAAGGCGATGAAGATAAGCAGGCAGGAAATCACCAGCAGGCCGTCGGATTGTCTTGCCCGTGAAACAAAGATCAGGGCGATGCCCGCCAACCCCATGACCACGGAGGCACGCATGAAGGGCACCAGATTGTTGTATACTTCGTTTCCATGGCCAAGGCCCCAGAAGAGGTAATCCAGGGTATGCATGTGCCCCGGGATCTGGCTGTAATAAGCGACAAAAAACTCGCAGCCCAGGAAGAAAAAGTTGAGCATCGCGGCATAGCCGATGATGGTCACCAGTTTATCCTGCGCCTCCCGGCCCACGTCGAACTTGGTGGTCCGCTTGAGGATCATGGCGATGACCATCAGCAGGGAAGGTCCTGCGGCAAAGGCCGAAGCCAAGAAGCGGGGGGCCAGGATGGCGGTAAGCCAGAAATGCCGGCCCGGCAGACCGCAGTACAGAAAAGCGGTGACGGTGTGGATGCTGATTGCCCAGGGGATGGAGAGGTAGATAAAGGGCTTGATCCATTTGGGATACTTGATCCCTTTATACTCGGACTGCAAAACCACCCAGCCGCAGAGGATGTTGAGGACCAGATAGCCGTTCAGCACGATCATATCCCAGAACAGCATGGAATGCGGAGTGGGGTGGAGCAGCACGTTCATGGCGCGCATGGGCTGGCCCAAGTCGGCAATGATGAACATCAGGCACATGGCGATGGCTGCAATGGCCATGAATTCGCCGAGGATGACGATTCGCCCGAAGGCTTTGTAGTTATGGAGATAATACGGCAGCACCAGCATCAGACCGCCTGCTGCCACACCGACCAAAAAGGTGAACTGGGAGATGTACACCCCCCAGGTCACGTCCCGGCTCATGCCGGTGATGCCAAGGCCATAGTTAAACTGCTGTACGTAACAGAGGCCGCCTACACCCATTATGGAGAGCAGGAAGAGCATCCATACCCAGTACCCCGTGCTTCCTTTTAATGCTTTTTCGATCATGGTCTGTACCTCAAATGATATAGAAGAGGGATGGATGTGTCCCCGCAGAGGGTTTCCGTTGGATGGTGAAGGTTGTCTTCAGTACCTGGCTGATCTCCGAGTTGGGATCGTTCAGGTCTCCAAAAACAAGGGCCTTGCTTTGGGCCGCCACTTCAACACAAGCCGGAATCTGGCCGATGGCCAAGCGTTCCGTGCAGAAATTGCATTTTTCCACAACCCCGCGCATCCGGGTGGGGAATTTGGGGTTTTCCGCCTTGATAAACGGCTGACCGTTTGCATCCTTGCCACGCGGGTCGCGCCAGTTGAAGCTCCGTGCCCCATAAGGACAGGCAGCCATGCAAAAACGGCAGCCGATGCAACGGTGGTAGTCCATGCCCACGATGCCGTCCTTGCTCTTGAAAGTTGCCTGGGTGGGGCAAGCACGGACGCAGGGCGGGTTGTCGCAGTGGTTGCACAGAGTCAGGATAGGCAAGGAATTCAGGGCTTCCGGTTGCTTGTAGTGGCTGCTGTCATCCGGAAAAACATGCTGGAAGGAATCCACCCAGATCCACTTGATCTCATCCTTCTTGTTGCCGAAATCCGGCACATTGTGGATGGTATGGCAGGTGGAGACACATTTTTCCGCAAGCCCCGGATTCTCGGTGAATTTTTTAACATCAATGACCATGCCCCAGCGTTTGCCGGTGGGAACAGCGGCGCTGTGGGCGCCGGCCGCAGCAGCCTGCCCATGCTCGGAGGCTACTGCTTCGCCCTTGAGCAGGGAATTAAAGGCCGAAGGTGCGGCAATGCCGGCAATGGCGGTGAGCCCGGCAATTTTCAAAAAATCTCTTCTTTTGCTGTCCATGTTACATCGCCTCCTTCGGCTGGAGATGACAATCCCAACAATACGGTTTCACGGAGGTATAGTTGTGGCAAGTGTCACAGAATTTTTTCTTGTCGCTGTGACATTTCATGCAGCCATTCTGCAGGCTCCGTACATATTCGGTGCCGTTAGGGGTTTTCCCGGTGCGGGCGCCGTCCTCGCGCAAAATGTCATCGCGCCACTTGTTGAGCAACACCATGTGCGAGGTGCGCATTTCCTTGGTCGGCGCGACACACTCCGTGTAGTCCTTTGGTTTTTCAGGCTTAGGCAATTTGCTGGCATCCCCGGACTTATACCACATCGGGGCTGTCATGAGGCCCAAGAACAATATCAACGCAGGTATGATTCTTCCTTTCCCGTACATGGTTATCAGCCCTCCATTCCTGCCAGAGGCGCGGAACGAAGATCCGTTTCGCGCTCTTTTTCACCTTCCATAATGAGGGCGTTGCCCAGCAGCTCGGAAACACCGCACACCTCGACATCCGGATTCCAGTACTGATTGAGGGCAAGCAGGGTTGCCCGGTCAATGGCGCAGACACAGGAAAGCATGTTGACCCCATGCTTGTCGGCCACATGGCGTACCGCATTTGCCCTGGGAAGACCGCCCCGCATCCGCAGGTCCATGATTTCCCCGGTGTTGAGTCCGGTACCGCTGCCGCAGCAGAAGGTTGACTCGCGGATGGTGTTTTCCGGCATTTCGTGAAAATTGTTGCAGACGCTCTTCAGGATGTGACGGGGTTCATCAAGAAGACCCATGCCCCGGGCGGGGTTACAGGAATCGTGGAAGGTAACGATCCGGTGGTCATTGCGGCGGGGATCGAGCTTCAATTTGTTGTGTTTGATCAGATCGGCGGTGAACTCGCTGATGTGAACCATCTTGGTTGCGGCCGCGTTGTCAAAGCGAGTGCCGGTGATCGGCGAGGTGGGGACTTCGAGGAAGTCGGCCGGGCCGTTCATGGTGTCCATGTACTGATGGAGAACCCGCCACATGTGGCCGCACTCACCGCCGAGGATCCACTTGACCCCCAACCGCTTGGCTTCGCTGTAAATCTTGCCGTTGAGCTTCTTCATCAAGCTGTTATGGGTGAAGAGCCCGAAGTTGCCGCCTTCCGAGGAGTAGGTGCTGATGGTGTAATCAAGGCCGATATGCTCAAACAGCAGCAGATAGCCCATGAAGGTAAAAATGCCCGGATCGGCAAACACGTCGGCCGACGGAATAACAAAGAGAATCTCCGCACCCTTGCGGTTGAAGTTGAGGTTGTTCAGACGAACTCCGGTGGCTTCCTCGATATCGTCAAGGAGGAACTCGGCGTTCTCCTTGAAGGTATGGGGCTGCAGGCCCAGATGATTGCCGGTCCGGTTGGAGTTGGCGGCCGGCTCCAGGATCCAGTTGGTCCCAACCCCCACCAGATGGAGCATCTCGCGGGCCATCATGGTGATCTCGGCGGTGTCGATGCCGTAGGGGCAGAACACCGAACAGCGCCGGCACTCGGTGCACTGATAGAAGTACATGAACCATTCCTTCAAAACCTTGAAGGTCATGGGGCGGGCGCCAGCCATCTTGCCCAGCAGTTTGCCTGCCAGGGTAAAATCGTTGCGGTACACGGAGCGAAGCAGTTCAGCCCGCAGGACGGGCATGTTTTTCGGATCGCCGGTGCCCAGGAAAAAATGGCACTTGTCGGCACAAGCGCCGCACCGGACACAGCAATCCATGAAGATCTTGAGGGAACGGAACTTGTCCAGCCGCTCCTTGAGACCGTTGATGATGATCTCCTTCCAGTTTTCCGGCAATTTCCAGTCATCGCTCTCCGGATCCCATTCCCGGGGCTCACCGAAAACCCCGGGCAAATTCTTGTCGTGGTATTCAACGATGCTTTTCTTGGCCGGATAACAGTAATTTCCCGGCTTGAACACAGCTTCCACGTCCCACCAATCCTTTGATGGAACGGCGCCCGTCATCAAGGATGGCTCCTTGACAACTTTCTCCTTCATTTGTGCTACTTTGGTATCTGCCATTGTCGTCCTTCCTTCTCAGAGATTTTCAGGCTCACTCGGCCGCTTTCGCCGCTTCTTCTCCGGCAGGCTGAGCGGGCAATTCCTTATCAACCGGTATGTCCGCCCCGACCATGAACTCACGGAATTCATCCTCGTAGGAGGCGTAGGAATGGGGCTTGATTTTCGGGTCATTCCAAGGATTGATGTGTCGAACCATCCGGCTGTTGTTTATCATGTTCCGGGTGGGGCTCATGAAAACGCCGGCCATGTGCATCAGCTTGCTGAAGGGGAGGTAAATCAGCAGGGCGCAGACCAGAAAGACATGGATGAAAAAGATCGAACCGATCTGTCCGGCGACGATGGCCGGGGTAAAGGTGGTCAGGCCATGGGTGAGCTGTTTGATCGCGACCACATCGGCTCTGAAAACATAGCGCATCAGGATGCCGGTGAGGGCAATGCCGAAGATCGGAACAGGGGGAAGTAGTCCGCGGGCAGCGAGATGTAACGGATATTGGCAAGAGTTACCCGGCGGAGAAAGAGAAAGGCGATGGCGCCGAGAAATATGGCATCGGTCTGGTAAAAAACCGGCGCGCCGATCTGGAGAAAGCCGTCCCCAAACTCAAGGGCGGCGACAAAGCCGGGGATCGGGTCCATAAACAGCCGCATATGCCGGAGAACAATGACCAGGAAGCAGTAATGGAACAGCAGGGCGAACAGCCAGAGAAACTTGCTGGAACCGTACACCAGCTTCGGACCCTCGTGCATCTCTGCCTTGGTGTTGCGAAACAGGGAACGGAACAGGAAAACCTCGAAAAACATCCTGGCGATTACCCCGAGTTTGGTGGAGGGACAGTCGATTTTGTTCTGTTTGATCCATGGCAAGGAGTTTGCCTGACCACAGGTGGTCGGAATCCGGAAGGGAACGGGAGATTTTGCCCAGTGCAGTACGCGATAGACAAACCCTCCCAGAAAGAGGGCAAAGGCAAGATAGGGCAAGATGATCCCCACCAAGGCCTGCCCACCCGACACCTGGGCTGCCACTAGGGCGACCAGAACAAGCGCCAGCACTGCGATTAATGGATTCAGGATTCTCATTTACTGTTACCTCGCATCATGGTTTTTAAAGAATGTTGCTTAGAGTTTCCGCCTTTTCCGCGTTGTTTTCTTTCAAAAGCCGGGAAGGGCAACATCCCCCTTCGGTCAGGAGGTTGTTCCCCCGCCGGTACTCCTCAAGCCTGGCCCGGTGAAGCTGTTCTCGACTGGCCATGTAGAGATCAAACAGGGTGTAGGCCAAGGTATCGGCCTTTTCCTCAAAATCCAGCCAGCCGTCATGGTCCACGAGCTTTTCCCTTCGGTAAAAATCCTTGGCCACTCCCTTCAGCTTATAGGCCATCGAAACGGCCTGGGACGGGATGAATTCCTGTACCGCACGGATTTTGACCAATTGTTCCAGGGCAGGAATAAGCCCGTCAAATGAACCATCGCTCTCAAAAAGCAATCCGTACACCTCCCAGAGGCTGCTTTTCACCGCATAGCCCACCGGGTTGGCAAACTGATCCTTCTCTTTCTTAAATATCCGGGCTCCATCCTCCGGGTAGGTCGCCAGCACCTGATCGACCCATGCATCCAGAATTTCGCCCTTATTTTCGATGAGCATTTCTTGCAACA
>JAZDIS010000051.1:0-12033 GCA_043804705.1 Pseudomonadota bacterium
CCGGAACCTTGTTCAGCATCTCGATCTCCACCCCTTCGTCGGGCTGGAGCCGGATAATCAGCTTGTTGGAAGGCAGATTCTTGTAACTTTCCCGAAAGATGTTGTGGGGCAGCCGCTTGAAATAGATCACCACCTCGGAGAGCTTTTTGGTCATGCGCTTGCCGGTGCGCAGATAGAAAGGCACCCCGGCCCAGCGCCAGTTGTCGATATCCACTCGCAAGGCGACAAAGGTTTCCGTAAAACTCCGGGGATTGCCGGCCTCCTCTTCATGGTAGCCCGGCACCGGTGCGCCCTTGAGAAACCCGCCGCTGTACTGACCCCGGACGGTTTTCTCCTCGATATTATCCCTGGTGATGGGGCGAAGGGCCTTGAGCACCTTAAGCTTTTCGTTGCGGATGCTCTCGCTGCCGAGAGTGACCGGCGGCTCCATGGCAACCAGGGAGAGGATCTGCAACAGGTGGTTCTGCACCATGTCGCGGAGCTGGCCGGACTTGTCGAAATACCCCCAGCGGCCTTCGATCCCCACCTCCTCGGCCACGGTGATCTGCACATGGTCGATGGTGGTGTTGTCCCAGTTGGTGGTGAAGATGGAGTTGGCGAAACGCAGCGCCACCAGATTGAGCACCGTTTCCTTGCCCAGGTAATGATCGATCCGGTAGACCTGTTGCTCCTTGAAGAATTGGGCCACCGCGTCGTTGATGACCTTTGAGGAGGCGAGGTCGGTGCCCAGGGGTTTTTCAAGAACCACCCTGGTCTGTTCGGTGATCAGCCCGGCCTGGGCCAAGCCCTGGCAGATGTCGCCATAGATGGAGGGAGGCACGGCGCAGTAGTTGACCATGACCCGCCTAGCCGGATCAATAATCTCGCAGAGTTTGCCGTACTGGTCATGGCTGGCAAGCTCGAGCTGCACATACCGCAGGCGCCCGGAAAACCGCGCCCAGACCGCGCCGTCCACCTCCTCCTTCATGAAGGTTGCCAGGCTTTCCCTGACCAGACCGACATACTCGTCCGCAGTCATCTCCTGGCGCGCCACCCCGACAATCCGCAGCCCCGCTTCAAGGAGCCCGGCCTTGTCCAGCTGGTAGAGCGAAGGCATCAGTTTGCGGGTGGCCAGATCGCCGTGGGCTCCGAACAAGACAAAATCACATGATTGCATTTTTTCTCCCTGAGGTTCTCAACTTTTTTCAATGGAACAAGCCGACGCTCGCCACCCCGCTTCTCTCAAAAGCCTACGGTTGTTTCAAAAATGAAGTCAAGGAAAATGTGGGGCGATATCCGCGCCCGTCGGCGTCTTTCCTGGTTGCAGGAGGCGGAGGAGCCATTGCCGGCCAACCAATAAAAATCCTTCCCAAACCGGCGCTGCTTCCCGTATATAGACTCCATGCACACCACCGACCCTCGCCCCGGCTTTGCCCAACGGATGACCAAGGAAGAAATCAACGCCTGCCCGGTGCGGAGATGGGAGGGGATGGTCCGCGTGGTCCGCACCCCAGAGGAGTTGAGCCAGGCTGTCCGCGCCCTGGCAAAGGAGAACATCCTCGGCTTTGACACGGAAACCCGGCCCGCCTATCACAAGGGGGAAAGCTACCTGCCCTCGCTCCTGCAACTGGCCGGGGAAAAAGAGGTCTTCCTCTTTCAGTTGAAACCGCTCGGCCTGCCCGAGCCCCTGCGGGAAATCCTGGCCGACCCCAAGGTGGTCAAGGCCGGGGTATCTTTAGCCTATGATCTTCAGGAACTGCACCATCTGGCTCACTTCAAGCCGGCGGGCTTTGTGGATCTTGGCACGCTCGCCAAAAAGGCCGAGATAAAAAACCACGGCCTGCGGGGGCTGGCCGCGGTGCTGCTGGGCTTTCGCATCGCCAAGGGGGCGCAGACCTCGAACTGGGCCAAGGATGTCCTGACCCCGGCCCAGATCCAGTATGCCGCCACCGACGCCTGGGTGGGGAGGGAGTTGTATCTGAAATTGGGAGCCGTTACGAAATAAGCGCTTTCGCGGCCAGTTCGCTCCGGCTCCTTGCCGTTTTGACCATCCGGTTAGAAATCGAACAGCTCGCCCAGCAGACTCTTGTGCTTCTGTTTTTTGTGATACCCGTGGCCGTGCTGGCCATGCTGGTCGTAGCCGCCCTGATGCTGCGGCATAGGCTGATGCTGTGGCATGACCGGAGCCGCAGTGCGCTCGATGATCTTGTCCAGTTCCCCACGATCCAGCCAGATTCCGCGGCATTGCGGGCAATAATCGATCTCCACTCCCTGCCGATCCGTCATCACCAGGTCCACCTGCGTACATACCGGGCATTTCATTGGTTCTCTCCTTGGTTATTTTTCTTCGTCTTTTTCAGTATCCGAGTTCTTGCTCGACCCGGCATCTTCCTTTTTATCCTGATCCCCGCCACCGTTGACCGCCTTGCCGATCTCGGCAACAACGTCCTGCTTCGCTTTTTCCGCCGCTTCGGTGGCCAGATCCTTCACCTGATCACAACCGCTCAGACCCACGACCGCGAAAAGCAGCAGGGCAATGATTGTTCGGACCTGCTTCATTATCGTACTCCTTTTTGTTTTTTGACGACAAACCCTTAGGCCGCGACCTCTGCCTTATTGAGCCACAGCCTTTTTTCAATTTCAATAATCACAAAAACCGCCAACCCGGCCGCAACTGTCCGGCCCCAAACACCCAAATCAACCGGCGCGCTCTGAAACAGCCGGTTCATCACCGGCAGATAGGTATAGGCAACCTGCACCAGGGTCATGGCGGCCACGCCGCCAAGCACCCAGAGGTTTGAGAAAAAACCGAGCTGAAAAACGGACTTATCCAGGGACCGGCAGTTGAAGAGATAGAACAGCTCCACCATGACAAAGGCGTTGACCGCAGCGGTGCGCGCCTGGGCAAGGGTGGCGCCGCCGGAGAGTTCCCAGGAAAAAATCCCGAAGGCCGCGCCCAGCATCAAAAAACTCACCAGGGTGATCCGGAAAATCATGCTGTGGCTGAGGATCGGCGCGTTGGGCTGCCGGGGGGGCCGCAGCATGATACCCGGCTCCTTGGGTTCAAAGGCCAGGGCCAGACCGAGAAACCCGGCGGTGGTCATGTTGATCCAGAGGATCTGCACCGGCAGAATGGGCAGGGTGACCCCGAGAAAAATGGCGGTCAGGATGACCAGCCCTTCACCCAGGTTGGTGGGCAGGGTCCAGGTGATGAACTTGACCAGGTTGTCGAAAACCCCTCGCCCCTCTTCCACCGCAGCCTCTATGGAGCTGAAGTTGTCGTCGGTGAGCACCATGTCCGCCGCTTCCTTGGCGACCTCGGTGCCGGTGATGCCCATGGCCACGCCGATATCCGCCCGCTTCAGGGCCGGGGCATCGTTGACCCCGTCGCCGGTCATGGCCACCACCTGGCCCCTGGCCTGGAGCGCCTCCACCAAGCGGAGCTTCTGTTCCGGGGTCGCCCTGGCAAAGACCACGGTGTCTTCGGCCCGGTCGATGAATTCGCTGTCCGAGAGTTTTTCCAGCTCCGCGCCGGTGAGCACCGGAGCCCCATCACCCCGGGTTGAGCCCAGGTTGTAGAGCCCCACCTGCCTGGCTATGGCCGAGGCGGTAAGGGGATGATCGCCGGTGATCATCTTGACCCGGATCCCGGCGGCCTGGCAGATCTTGACCGCGGCAACCGCTTCCGGCCGCGGCGGGTCGATCATCCCCTGCAGACCGAGAAAAATCAGCCCGCCGGCCAGATCAGCATGGTAAATCTCCGAGATTTCCGGAGCCATCTTCTTGCCGGCCATGGCCAATACCCTTAAGCCCTTGGCGGCCATATTCGCCACCGCCCCCTGGATCTCGGAGATTTGCAGGGGAGCCGGGTTGCCCAGTGCATCCAGCTGGCTTGTACATCTGGCCAGAATCGCCTCCACCGCGCCCTTGAGATAGACCCGCCGGGTCGCGGCGCCGGGTCCGGCTTCATGCAGGCTGGCCATGTACTGATGTTCCGATTCAAAGGGCACCGTGTCCAAGCGGGGGCTTGCAGCCACGGTTTCCGGGCCGAGACCGCCCTTGCGGGCCGAGGTCAGCAACGCCCCCTCGGTGGGATCGCCATGCACCTGCCAGATCCCCCCCTCTTCGACAAGCTGGCTGTCGTTGCAGAGAAGCCCGGCCCGCAGGCATTCCAGCAACGCAGGCGAGGTGCTGCCGGAAGCCGCTTTCGGGTCGTCAATCCTGCCCAGCATTGGATTGTAACCTGTGCCGCCCACCGTATACGATACCCCGCCGGCCACAATCTCCTGCACGGTCATCTGGTTTTCGGTGAGGGTGCCGGTTTTATCGGTGCAGATCACCGTGGTGCTGCCCAGGGTCTCCACCGCAGGCAGCTTGCGGATAATGGCCCGTTTTTGGGCCATGCGCGAGACGCCGATGGCCAGGGTGATGGTGACCGCGGCGGGCAGACCTTCGGGGATGGCGCCCACGGCCAGGGCCACCGCAGCCATGAACATGTCGACAAAGGTCTGGCCCCGGAGCAGCCCGACCACGATGGTCAGCGCGGCCAATCCCAGGATCACATAAAGCAGCACATTGCTGAACTCGCTGATCTTGCGGGTGAGCGGGGTGGCCAGCGCCTCGGCCGCCGATATCAGCCGGGAGATGCGCCCCACCTCGGTTGCATCCCCGGTGGCCGTAACCATGCCCCTGCCCTGTCCGTAGGTGACCAGGGTCGAGGCATAGGCCATGTTCCGCCGGTCGGCCAGGACGGTGTCGCGGCCATGGCGCCCATGGTCCTTGGCCACGGGTGCCGATTCGCCGGTGAGGGCCGCTTCGGCGATCTGCAGGTCGCGCACCTGAAAAAGCCGCAGATCCGCCGGGACCTTGTCACCGCTCTGCAGGAAAACGCTGTCACCCACCACCAGTTCCGTGGCCGGAATGCGCCGCTTCTCCCCCTGCCGCAGGACCGTGGCCTCGGTGGTCATGGTCCTGGCCAAGGCGGCCAGGGCGTTGACCGCCTTGGCCTCCTGGAGGTAGCCGATAACGGCGTTGACCAACACCACCCCGAAGATGACCCCGGAATCCACCCACTCCCCAAGAACTGCGGTGACCAAGCCGGAAACGATGAGGATATAGATCAGGGGCTGATGGAACTGAAGCAGAAAACGGATCAGCGGCCCCTGCCCTTTCTGGGCGGTGATGGCATTGGGCCCGAACGCTTCCAGCCGGTGCTCGACCGCGAACCGGTCAAGCCCCCGCTCCCGGTCCGATTCCAGCAGCTCCGCAACTTCGTCGATGGGCAGGTGGTGCCAATGCCTGGCGATCAAATTCACATCTTCCATGGGTCTCTCCTCTGTATTGCTGCGGTTCGGCTGATGCGCCGACCGACCTGATTCACTTCCATGCCAAAAACGATACCGCAGGAATATAGTTTGAACAATTAGAAAATATACTTAAAATAGTTCGAAATAAACGAAATTGAGGCTCCCCATGGAATGGCTCAACTACCACCATCTTCTCTACTTTTGGACCGTGATGCGCGAAGGCAGCCTGACTGCGGCCAGCGCCCGGCTGAGCCTGGCCCCCTCCACGGTCAGCGCCCAGCTGAGCCGGCTGGAAGAGGCCCTGGGCGGCAAACTCTTCCGGCGGGCGGGCCGCAACCTTGAGCCCACCGACCTGGGGCGACTGGTGTTCCGCTATGCCGACGAGATCTTCTCCCTGGGCAGGGAGATGATGGACACCATCAGGGGCAGACCGGCGGCAGGCCCTTTGTCCCTTAAGGCCGGGGTGGTGGATGTGCTGCCGAAACTCATTGTCCGCAGACTGCTGGAACCGGCCCTGCAGCTGCCGGAGCGGGTGAAGCTGGTCTGCCTGGAAGACAAGGAGGATGCCCTGCTGGCCGAACTGGCCATGCACTCCCTGGATGTGGTGCTGAGCGATGCGCCCTTGCGGGCGGGCTTGAGCGTCAAGGCGTACAGCCATCTGCTCGGCGAATGCGGCATCAGTTTTTTTGCGGTGGAGAAGCTGGCCGGAGCGCTGCGGGAGAAATTTCCCCACTCGCTCCACGAAGCACCCATGCTCCTGCCCATGGAGATGACCGCGCTCAGGGGCGGACTGGAACGGTGGTTTGCCACCCTCGGCATCAGGCCGGCCATTGCCGGGGAGTTCGACGACAACGCCCTGCTCAATGTTTTCGGCCAGGAAGGCGACGGCGTCTTTGTGGCACCCACGGTCATTGAAACCGAGGTGTTGCGCCAGCACAAGGTGCAGGTAATTGGCCGGACCCAGGCGGTGAAGGAACGCTACTACGCCATCTCGGTGGAGCGGATCATCAAGCATCCGGCCGTGGCCGCCATCCTGGAAACGGCCCGGCACAACCTGTTCATCATGAAATAGCACACTAGGCAAGCAGCTCCCCGAACTGGGCCAGGCTCTTGCTCCGCTTGAGCTGCCGGGCCAGGGGCGCCACCTCTGGGTCGTGGACATGACAGAGCACCTCCTTCATCTTGCAGAGGATCTGGTGCTCGCCGCAGAAAAGGGCCTGGTAGCGGCCCAGCAGTTCTCGCAGATACTCCCGCAGCTCGGCAACCTTGGCGGCCGGGGTCGATTCGCTTGGGATCCTGCCCCGCAGCCGTTCAAAGAGCAGGGGATCGGCGATGGCGCCGCGGCCCAGCATCAGCCCGGCCGCCCCGGTTTCAGTCAGAACCCGCTGGCCGGTGGCCGCGCTGAAGATATCCCCGTTGGCGATGACCGGCAACGGGGTCTGCCGCACCACCTCCGCGGTGACCCCGTGGTCCGCCGGACCGGCATACATCTGCTTCACGGTGCGCGGGTGGACCACGAGAAAATCTATGCCGCTGTCAGCAAACAGGGGCAACAGGGAAAAGATCTGGGCCGGGTCGTCAAAGCCGGAGCGCACCTTGACGGAAAAACTGCCCCGGATCTCCCGGCGCAGCCTCTCAAGCATCCGCGCCAAGGCCAGCGGCTCGCGCAGCAGGGCGCCGCCCGCGGTCTGGCTGGTCATCCGGCCATAGGGGCAGCCGAGGTTGATATTGAGATGTTCGGCCCCCAGCTCCTGCACGGTATTGGCCGCAGCCAGCAGTGCCTCGGTGTCGGTGCCGATGAGCTGCACCACCAGCGGCACCCCGGCGGCCGTGCTGACCACCTCCTGCCGGTCGTTTCCGGTGATATTCTTTTTAGTACTCGCCTTGACCCGGACAAACTCGGTAAAAACCACATCCGGGCGGACCCGTTCGATGAACAAGGCGCGCAGAGCCCGGTTGGTAAGGCCCTGCATCGGGGCCAGCATCAGGGGCAGGCTCCCCGTCGCCCAGGGCAATTTTGCATTATGGTGTTTCGAAGGCATCAGCGAAGGGCTCCACAGGGTAAAAATCAACGGATGCCGGTGCATACCCTGTCCGGGGGCTGCCCGTCAAGACCTGGCTTGCGCTTTGCAATCCGTCTGCCTGACCGGGAAGAATGGGGAAACCTGCCCCCGGCTGACATGTTCCGCACCAAAGCAGGATAGCCCCTTATTTTTCAAAACCTGAACCCACTTTTTTGTGCATCGCAGTGCCTGCGTTTTTTTTGCACGCTCTCTCCCGCAATCTGATAGGATGGTTCCGTGATGAGTAAGGCTGCCGGCAACCTTTTTCTCTCTCCAATCCCCAACCCTCCAGTGTCCTTGCAAAATATAAAAGCCGCTCTCTGATGCCGCTCGTCCCCGGACCGCATGCCCGTATGCATCCATCATTAGAGGAGCATGACCATGGCCGCCCCCACCCCCAGCGCGACTCAGCAAGGGAACATTTCCTCCCGCCTTCCGGCGCTTGTCCAGGTCTGCGGCCTGCTTGCCGCCGCCATTGGTCTTGCCGCCCTGATCGGCTGGCTGGCGGGAATCCCCCTGCTTACGGCCTTCGGTTCCGGCCAGATACCCATGGCGCCGAGCACCGCCTTTTTTTTCCTCTTCTACGGGGCGGGTTCGCTTTTTCTTTTCCCCTCAAGGCCGGAGCAGACGGCGCGATGGGGACCGATCGGTCTTAATGCGGCTGCCGTCATGACCACCGGCCTGCTCTTCGTCCTCTCCATGCAGGGGATTCACCCGACGTCCGAACATCTCGGCTTTTTGATGGCCGGCACAGTGGATGGCGCCCCTATAGGTCACATGTCGCCACTCACCGCCTTCTGCTTCATCCTGATCGGCACGGCCTTCCTGCTGGCACTGTCGGCAACTCCGAAGCATTTCTGGCCCACGACCGCAGCCTTCTGGTGCGCCGCCTCCGTTTCCCTCATCAGCACAGCCCTGCTGCTGGCCTATCTGCTTGGAGCGCCCCTCCTTTACGGCAGCGGCGCCATTCCCCCCGCCCTGTCAACCGCCCTGGCCCTTCTGCTCCTCGGCGTCTCCATCCAGCTCGCCGTTTGGCTGCGATCATCCACCCGCCTGCTCAGAGTGGTGGACAGCCGCGCCCCTTACCATCTCCTCCTTATTTTTGCCCTGCTGGCCGGCGGCATCGTCCTGAGCGGCTTCCTCTCGTTTCAAAAATACGAAAAAGAATACCGGCTCGGCATGGGACAGCAGCTCTCGGCGATCGTCGCGCTCAAGGCCACAAGGATCGCGGACTGGCTGGCAGAGCGCCGGGCCGACGCCACGGAGCTTGCAAGCAACCGGAACTTCGTGGGACGGGTGGACAAATGGCTCTCCAACGGGGCTGAAAATGAGCGCGAAAACATCGTCTTCCGGCTTGAGAGCATACGTTTAAGCCATGGCTACGAAGGCATCGCCCTGCTGGACGCCGATGATCGTCTGATGTTGCAGCAGGGCGACCCGGTGAAGATAGCCAAACCCGTGACGGATGCAGCAGCGCGGGCCCGGACCGACGGCCGGGTGACGCGCAGTGATCTGTACCGGGACAGCACCGGGAGAATCCATCTGGTCTGGGTGGCACCCATCATGACTGCGAGAGAAAACGGACTGCAACCCGTGGCCGCAGTACTGTTCTCCACCGAAGCGGAAAGTTTTCTTTTCCCCTTTATCGAGGAGTGGCCGACCGCCAGCCGGAGCGCCGAAACCCTGCTGGTCCGCAGGGACGGGAACGAGGTGCTCTTCTTGAATAACCTCCGCTTCAGGAAGGATGCGGCCCTCCGTCTCCGCATCCCCTTGGCGGACAGGGAAGTCCCTGCGGTCCAGGCGGCTCTGGGCAGGGAAGGAATTGTCGCAGGCCGCGATTATCGAGGGATTCCGGTGATGGCCGCCCTCAAGGCCGTTACCGGCTCACCGTGGTTTCTGGTCGCCCGGATGGATATGGCCGAGATCCATGCCCCCCTGCGGGATCGCTTGTGGAGCCGGATACTGGTCATCCTGGCCCTGCTGATCGGCACGGCCGCAATGCTGATTCTCCAGTGGCAACGGCAACAGCATGATCTCCTGGCCCAGGTGGCGGAGAAAGACCGGCGACTTGCCGTTGAACTGGAAAAACGGGTGGCCGAGCGCACCGCCCAGCTCGATGCCGCCAACAAGGAGCTGGAATCCTTCTCCTACTCGGTCTCCCACGACCTCAAGGCGCCCCTGCGGGGGATCGACGGCTACAGCCGCCTGCTCGAAGAAGGGTATCGCGACGGCCTGACTGCTGAAGGCCGACAGTTTCTGGCCAACATCCGCCGGGGGGTGGCCCAGATGCATCAACTGATCGAAGACCTGCTCGCTTACTCCCGTTTAGAACGGCGCACCTTGCACAATGCCCCCGTCGATCTGCCTGCCCTGGTCCGGGCGATGGTGGCCGAAGCCGAGACGGAAATTTCCGGCACCGAGGCAACCCTGCGGTTGAAGGTGCCCGCCCTAAGCCTCTGCGTCGATCATGGCGGACTCGCCATGGCCCTGCGCAACCTGCTCGACAACGCCCGCAAGTTCAGCCGCGGCTCGCAACCGCCGATCATCGAAATCGGAGCCCGGACGGAAAACGACACGATCCTCCTCTGGGTACGCGACAACGGCATCGGTTTTGAGCAAAAATTCCACGAGCGGATCTTTGAGATCTTCAGCCGCTTGGAACGGGCCGAGGATTTTCCCGGTACCGGAGTGGGGCTCGCCTTGGTGCGCAAGGCCATGCAGCGGATGGGAGGGCGGGTCTGGGCCGAAAGCGCTCCCGGCCAGGGCGCGGTCTTTTACCTGGAGTTGCCGATGACGGAACCCCCTCTGTCCAGTCCAGCCACGGAAAGGCAAGGCAGCCAGACCGATCCCTCGACAAGGAGAAAAACCCCATGACCATCACCGCACTCTCCCGCCGCGCTGAAAGAAAGCAGATATGGCGGCTCCATCGTTTCAGCGGCCACAACCCGCGCTCCCCACAGCAAAGGAAACGGACATGAGCAATCAGCCCCCACCCATGCGAATTCTCTACCTGGACGACAACCAGGCCGACGTCAACCTGACCCGCCGCGCCCTGGCCTCGACGAGCAGCCTGGAAGTGGCGCCCGATCTGGCCACGGCTCTTGCCCTCCTGGCCTCGCCTTCCCCTCCCTACGAGGTGGCGCTCTCCGATCTGCGGTTGCCCGACGGCAGCGGCCTTGATCTGCTGGCCCACGTCCGGACCCGCAAACTGCCGCTGGCCGTGGTCATCCTTACCGCTTCAGGCGATCAGGACTCGGCGGTGGCCGCCCTCAAGGCCGGGGCCGACGACTACCTGATCAAGCACGGCGACTACCTGAAACGGCTGCCGGAAACACTGGCCAGGGCGCAAGCCCATTTCCGGGAAACCGGTGCCGGCCGGACCAGGGCCTTGCGGGTCCTCTACGCGGAAGACAATCCCCTCGACGTCGAACTCACCCGCCACCACCTCCTCCACTACGCCCCCCATCTCCAGCTGGAGGTGTTGAGCAGCGGGGCCGAGCTGCTCAACCGGCTGCCGGACACCAGCGCCGCCGACCCGCCCTGCGAGATCCTCCTCCTCGATTTCAAGCTGCCGGACACCAACGCCCTGGAACTGATCAAAATCATCCGCGAGGAACGGGAGCTCGATCTGCCGGTGGTGGTGGTCAGCGGCCAGGGCAACGAGGAGGTGGTGGCCGATGCCATGCGCCTGGGGGTGGAGGATTATCTGGTCAAACACGGCGGCTATCTCTTCGAACTGCCCGCCACCCTGGAACGGGCCCACCGGCAGGCGCAGCTGCGCCGGGAACACGAAGCGCTGCGGGCCAGCGAAAAACAACTCCGCCGGCTGGAGGAACGCTTCCGAACCATCTACGACAGCGCCATCGACGGGATTCTGGTCGCCGATATCGCCACCCTGGTATTCATCACCGGCAACCCGGCGATCTGCCGGATGCTCGGCTATCGCCAGGAAGAACTTGCGCAGCTCAGAGTTCAGGACATCCATCCGGAGGCGGATCTGCCCTGGATCGCCGATTGTTTCGCGCGACAGACCACGGGCCAGGACCGGTTTACCCCCGACATTCCCCTGCGGCGCAAGGACGGGTCGGTGGTCTACGCCGATCTCAATACCTCGCCGGTGGAACTCGACGGCAAACCCTGCCTGATGGGAATCTTTCGCGACAGCACCGAGCGCCGCCGGGCCGAGGAGCGGATGCGCCTCGATGCCGTCGCCCTGGCCGCCAGCCGAGACGCGGTGGTGATCACCGATCTTTCCCCCGCCATCCTCGGGGTCAATCCCGCCTTCAGCGAAATCACCGGTTATCAGGAGGCGGAGGTTCTGGGGAAAAATCCGAAAATCCTCGCTTCCGGCCATCACGACCGCGCCTTCTACCAGGCGATGTGGGCAAGCCTGCTTGAAGACGGCGCCTGGCGGGGAGAGATCTGGAACCGGCGCAAAAACGGCGAGGCCTACCCCGAGCTGCTCAGCATCAGCACCGTCCGCGACAAAATGGGAAAACCGAGCCATTACGTGGCAGTGGCAACCGATCTGACCCTGATCCGGCAGAGCGAAGAACGGGTCCGGCATCTGGTCCACTATGACCCGCTCACCGGGCTGCCCAACCGCCTGCTGCTTGAGGCGCGGCTCCAGCACAGTCTGGAGCGGGCCGACCGCGGCGGGATCGGGGTGGCGGTGCTGGTCATCG
>JAZDIS010000052.1:0-6200 GCA_043804705.1 Pseudomonadota bacterium
GTTGACGATTTCCATAAAAAATATTTATCCAGCGATGATTTTATTTCTGTACATATCCGAGGGTCAGATAAATCAATAGAGCTTGCCAATATAGACGAAATTAACAATCAATATAAGATTATAATTGACGAAGCTCTTACAACTCATAAATGTAATAAAATTTTTCTCATGACAGACGATTCCCGTTTACTAGATTTATTTGTGTCATATTACGGCGAGAAAATTATTTTCACAGATTGTTTACGGACAAACAACGCTGTAGGAGTACATCATCAAAACTCTAGAAATGCACGCCAGCTGGGATTTGAAGTTATTGTAGATGCCTATCTAGCCAAAAAAGCAAAAGCGTTTATTGGAAATGGCTGCTCAAACCCATCTCTGATTATTAGTTGCTTGAAATCATGGCCTGGCAACTCCGTCTATTTACTTGGCAAAAATATGTTTAATGACCCGTATGGGTAATAATTGAGCCTCACCAAAAACCTGGACCGCCAAAAAAAATTTCGGACTTTCCGATATGTTGCTTCCGGAACTGCTCCGGGGTCAGACACTCGCCTAAATTTTCCAAAATTTCTGGTATCAGTGTACCATCAAGGGCGAACGCCAATGCCGCGAGGTGGACGCCTCCCAACATCGGGAAGTGACCATCAGCGAGGGGAAAGCGTATCTACGCATCAAGGGGATTGAGACGGAGCAGCTTTTAGTCTTCCTCTTCCCTTGGAACGATCTGCAGATAAGAATCCACACCCCATAGATAATTACGAGCATCTGGGAATCTCGCCAAAAATAATATGGCAAAATTCCCAGATGATCATCTCGTAACCTCCCAAAGCAGAAAATAAAATAATATTCATTACTAAGTTTTAATACAGAAAAAATACGGGGTTCCTTCGGCCCGGAAAAAAGACAGCCGAGACATCCCTAGCTAAAACAAGTTCTTCATTTCATTTTTCCGCCTATCATTCTCATTGACCAATCATAGTTTTCGCATAATTCCGACAGGTAACGGTCTTTAACTTGCATTATGCGGAAACAGCTGACCGCTGTTCCCGCATGGGCATATGAGCCAGAGAGCTGCGAGAAGCGACCATCCTCCGAAAAGGTAAACCCGTCGAGAGGCGGGGGCACAAAGCCCACGGGTCCGGAAAACAGGATTGCCGAGCTGCCGGAGAACAAAGAAATATATATTCCGGAGGATATGACCAATGAAAAAGCAGATGAAAGTAACTATCACCGGAACGGCCATCCTCGCCTTCGGGCTGGTCGGCCAGGCCATGGCGTTCCATGATGGTGGCGTTGCACGATGTGAAGGGTGCCACACCATGCACAACTCCTTGAACGGCGGTAGAATGATGGCTCATTACAGCTATTCTTCCAACCCGGGTGGCGGCGCTCTGCTCATTGCCTCCGACCAGAGCTCGACCTGTCTGGGTTGCCACGGCTCAAGCTCCGGCTTGGTAAGCTACAATGTCAAAACCATGGGGGCAAATGCCGGGAAAATACCCGCGAACAGAACACCTGGCGGCGATTTTTCCTGGACCATGGTGGATTGTGCTGGAGATGCCACCAGAAACTCTAAACGCGGCCACAACATCGTTGCCGGCGACTTCAATATGTGGGGCGACTCACGCTTGACCACCGCTCCTGGTGGCACCTATCCCAAAACCAGGCTGCAATGTTCCTCCTGTCATGATCCCCATGGCAAGTACCGGGTAGATGCAGCTGGCACCATTGCCACCACCGGCAATTCCATCTCCGGCTCCGGCTCCTATGGGACAGCCCCCACAGACAACGCCGCGGTGGGCACCTATCGCCTCCTGGCCGGCATAGGCTACCAGCCTGCCTCCCTGAACAGGGCCGGCATAAGCGAAATATTTACCAACGATTCTCCGGCGGCCGTTTCCCCGGACGCTTATAATACCACCACTCCTGGCGGGGCGCGTGTGGCCTACGGCTCTGGAATGTCGGAGTGGTGTGCAAACTGCCATGGCGCATTCCATGCGGAAGATGGACAAAGCAGCGGTTCGTTCAGTGCGCACCCCGCCGGAAACAGCTACAAGCTGGGTACTGCTGTTGCCGCTAACTACAACAACTACCTCAAGAGCGGCGTCATGACCGGCGACCAGGCAACGTCCAACCTGAATCTGGTCCCTGTTGAGGCAGGTCTGGGCCAGACCGCGGCTGACCGCACTGCCATGCTCGCTTTGACCACCTCAACCGCAGGTCCGGACGCCACTGCCAATGTCATGTGTCTCACCTGCCATCGCGCCCATGCCTCGGGTCACGAAAGCATGCTCCGCTGGAATCAGAACAGCAGTTTCCTGACGGATGCCGCCGGTGCATATTCGGTGGAGACCGGCCTGCTCCCAGCCCAGGTGGCAGCAGCCTACTACAGTAAGCTTTCCAGCGACTTTGGCGCCAACCAGCGTTCATTGTGCAATAAGTGCCACGCCAAAGACTAATTCCGGTGTGTAGTTTAGATTTATCAAGAGGCAGAGCCATTCATTTGGTTCTGCCTTTTTTATTCTCCAAGGAGGCTTTTAACCGGCCAATCCGCTGGCCTGGTTTTCAAAACCTCAAAACTTGCACTCCCAACTCCCCAGTATTTTAGAATAGACAAACGCGCGTACCACGCGGGCTTTCCTTCACACCCACCATATCTGCCGCTTGGCCGGGTTGCCGTTTTTTTCAAAGACATCGCCGGACTCCTTGAGCACCATGTCCAGTTCCTCCACGGTGAAATGGTAGCCGTCTTCCGCCGCCATGGCGACAAACTCCTCCCGGGTTCCGGGAACGTCGTATTTGGCCCGCAAATGTTTATCTCCGCCGCCGGCAACCAGCAGTGCCTCTACGTCTTTTCTCGCCATGGTCTTTCTCCTTCTCATATAATCAATAGGTTGCAATATTAACGGTCGATAACAGAGTTCATAACGCGCGCCTGGACCTCCAGGGCCAGGGTGAGCATGCCGCCTATCTGCCCCATGGTCGGGGGGGTGATGGAGTAGCTCTCTATATCGCAGATATCCTGAAAACCATCCCACGCCTTAAGCTCTGTCCCAAGACCCGCCAGTTCGCCGGGCAAAAACTCATCAACAGACTCCACCAGATCGTGCATGGTGTGGTTATACGGCAGCTTGCCGCTTTTCATGAGCAAGGCCATGATCAGTTTTTCAATGGCCATGGCCACCAGGTTATACAGAATCGCGGTGGTGAAGGGTTCTTTACGCTGGATATAGGCATTGTTGGCCGTGGCCAGGAACTGATTGCCCTCCCGCAGAAACTCCTGCCATCCCTTAATGGGACCGCTTTGGGCCTCGGGAAATCCTGCCAGGGGAACGACCTTTGCCTTCCCTGATTCAGCCATGGTTCTCCCTCCTTGCTTAAAGCCGTCTGCGCTGACAGATGAGTTCCGTCGGCTGCCAGCCGAGCTTGCGGTAAAATTCCAGGGCTGCGGTGTTGTTCCGGTCGGCCAGAAGTTGCAGACGGCTGACCTTTCTGCTTGCCGCCCATTGCTCCAGGGCTGCAAGCAACTCGCGTCCCACCCCCCTCCCTTGCCATGGCTCGGCGACCACCACATCCTCCACCAGGAGGGCGAAGCCTCCCTCTGCCGTGGAGATGGTCAGTTGCCCGGAACACATGCCGATGACCTGCCCTTCTGCCTCGGCAACCAGAAGAACCGCCGCCTCATGGACCAACAGCATCACCAAGCCCTGGCGCTGCCGGGCTGCATCAAAGTCAAAGTCCGCCTCGATACCAAAAAGAATCCGGAGCAGATCCACCAAGGCCTCAAGATCATCAGGCCTGGCGGGTCGTATCACTGCGTGGGCCATGTGTCTCTCCCGGCTCAGCCACTGAATTCGATGCGGATGGAATCCTCCCCCTCCGGGACCAGGGTGTAATGCCCCCCTCTGGTACATTGCATTGCAACATTGCGAGCGGCTTCCCGCAGCCGCTCTATATCGCCATGCACCGTGGCCTCGTCCGCCTCGCTGTTCACGTGGACCGTGATCTCCCGGTCGTTGGTGGTGAACTGGAGCAAAAAGGAGTTGTGCTCCAGAAAAACCAGGTCATCATAGGCATAGGAGATACCCATCCCCGCCGCCTCGACAATGGTTTTGACCATCCCCAGGGGTTTTAGACTCATGGTGTTTTCCTCCCTCCGGACGGTTTTATGAACTCTTCTTTTGCTCTCCGCCCTATGCGGTAATGAGATAGTCGGCGGCAGGCTCGCCATCCTCAAGGCCGTCCAGGATCGCGTCGATCGCCTCTTCGCTGTCCACGCCCTTGAACCACCAGTTCTCCGGCTGGATCACCATTATGGGTCCGGAGTCGCATTGCTTTAGGCAGGTGGTGGCGCTGATCAGGCAGTCCAGCCCCCGGTCGAGCACCTCTTCTTCAATGTATTGCAGAAACCCTTCGGTCTGCTTGTGGCAAATGCCCTTCTTGTCGCCGGCAACCCGGAAACTCTGGCAGACGATGATCTGACGCGCTGGTATGGCCATTTTGGGTGTCTCCTCTGTTTTGAATACTATTTCTTATTTTTTTCTTTCTTGCAGCCGCCATAGAGCACATCCACCGTGCCTTCGACATTGTCCTCCAGCAACAGCACGGTCAGGCCGTGGCGGCCTAGAATATCCCGGGGCTTTTGCCCGGCGCTGGCGGCCAGAAGGACAAAACAATCATTTAAAATTTCCGCCACCTGTTCCCAGCGGTTGTCGCCGCTGCCGGGCTCGGGAAGATCCCGGGTCTCGAGCAGACAGGCCAGGCCGTCTTCCCTCGGGCCATAGATCAGGGCCTTGATGGCCTGACCGAGATGAAGGTCGATATCCATGCCGTTAGCGCTGAGCACGGCCACATTGGGCCTAGCCGTGGTCGGCTTGGGCACACCCAGGCCGCCTGCGTCTGCCGACGGGAGGTGCTCGCCCCGGAGTGCTTGCTCCGGCAGACACACAACCGGGATCTGCTGGGCAACCTTTTTTGCCAGAGTCGCCATGGTATCTTCCGAGACCAGCGGCAGCTTTTCTTCCTTGTTCAGCCATCCCTTTCCGGGCAGCAGACCCATGGATTCCGCGCCGAGACCGGAGGCCTGGCGGGCAATCTCCTCAACCTCCTGGTCATTGACCCCGGCATACACCGTGGTCTGGATGGAGACCGCAATGCCTGCCGCTTTGCAGGCCGCGATTCCCTTGGCTTGCGCCTCGATCAGGATCTCGGCCGCTTCCGCCAGGGGGGTGTTCCGTTTGCCAGGCCGGATCCAGGTGTAGATTTTTTTGATTGTCTGCGGAGTCACCGCATCCAGCAGCAGGGTAACCCTGGCAACGCCCTGCTCGGCCAGCATCCCTGCATGTTCGGCCAACCCCAGCCCCAGGGTGGTTATGCCCAGGGGCAACCGGGGATACTGCTCCCGAAGCATGGCCAGGATATCTTTGGTCATGGCCGGAGTGGCCAGGGGGTCCCCGGGGCCATGAATATCCAACCCTCCGATCTCGTTTCCCTGGGCCAGCAGATCCGCGATCCAGGTAAGCGCGCCACGGAGGGGCACCGCCTGGGGCAGTTTATCCTCCCCGCAAAAACGGATTCTGGCTGCTGCTTGAGGGGCCATGGGCAGGATAAGCCACTGGGGAATCTTGCCGCAGCACCCTTGCTTGGTCTTGGGAAAATGGATCATGATCACACCAGCCTCCGGGGGTTCAGGGGAAGACGCGGAGGGGGAATCACTTCCCCCGCCGACGCCGTTTCATGAGGGGGCCGGATTGCAATCCACCCCCGTTTTTCAACCCTGCGGAGCAGGGATCTACAGGACCAGCTCGAACTTCGACTCGGTATCGTCGCGGTCTTTGCGGTCGAGCAAAACACCGAGGATTTTCTCCAGCAGCCTGATGCCGCCCTTGTAGCCCACGGTGGGGAAGTACTGGTGCCCCTGCCGGTCCAGGATGGGGAATCCCCAGCGCACGTAAGGAATGTCCTCGTCCCGGGCGATATACTTGCAGTAGGTATTGCCGATGATCAGGTCCACCGGTTCGTTCTTGATCCACTGATGGAGCAGGAACATATCCCCCGCCGCCTTGACGTTGACCTCGCAGCCCATGTCCTTGGTGAGCTCCTTGATCCTTTTTTCAAACTTCTTGCCCGGGGTGCCGGTGACGATGTGGATCGGCTTCATATCCATGGAGACCAGAAACTCGGTCATGGCGATGAGC
>JAZDIS010000053.1:0-6523 GCA_043804705.1 Pseudomonadota bacterium
GACGATCATTACAAACTTACCCTGGCCAACGCCATTGATCTGCCCGGCCTTGTCCTGCTGGTGAGAAAGATCAGCGCCGGGCCGGTCAGACCTGAACACCTGCGGCAACTCAATACGGAAATCCGCACCCTGGGAGAGAGGCTCATGCTCTTTGACCGGGTGCTGGTTGAGCACGGCAAACGTGAGCTGGTCAGTTTTCAGAATGTGGTGATCGGCGCCCTGGCCCTGGTGGTCAGCCTGATCATCGGTCTGCTCCTTTTTTTCCAGAGAGGGTTGATTGCGCCGTTGCTGGATCTTGTCCAGCAGGTGAAGGAGGTGGCCTCCGGCGCCAGGGCCAGTTTGTCCATTGCCGGGAGAAGCGGGGAGGTCTCCGAGCTGGCCTATTCCTTCCACGATCTCTTGATGGCCCGTGAGATCACGGCCCAGGGGTTGGCAAAGTTTCAACTGGTGGCCTCGGCGGTTAAAGGGGCGCAGTTGGCAATCGCCAGGAGTAAAACTAAAGAATCCCTGTTCAAGGAGGTATGCCGGGCTCTGCTCGCGAACCACAAGTATTGCCTGATCTGGATCGGCCAGGCCGACGAGGACGGGGATATCATGCCGATGACCGCCGATGGCGCGACATCCATGAGCAACAAGGAATGCGAAACCTGCATGGCCGCACTGCTCACCGAGGCCGAGGAAAATGGGCTGGAGCAGAATCCGGCCGCTCTGGCCCTGCGTTCCAAGGCGCCGGTGGTGCGAATGGATATCCTGGCCGGGATTCCCAAAGGGTTGCTCAAGGGAACACCCTTGGCCGATGGACAGGCGGCCTGCGCTGCCCTGCCGATCATCTGGCAGAATACCGTTTACGGCGTGCTTTCCATCTACGCGCTTTCTCCCACGGATTTTGACACCAAGGAGATGGAACTGCTCGAAGGGTTGGCGGGCGATCTCGGCCTGGCCTTGCACACCATTGAGGGCCAGCAGCATTTGGCCAGCAGGGAGAATCTGCATGCCCGGCTTTTTGAAGCCCTGCGGGTGATTCAGCTGACCCTGTCGCCGTCGGGGAATATTATCGGCGCGAACCCGGTTTTTACCGGCATTGCAGGTGCTGCCGCCAATCAGGTTGGCCGTGTCTGGCGTGATTTTTTGGTGCCGCTCCAACCTGGCCTGGCCGGCGACCCTTCTGCCCTGATGGAAAAACTGCGCTCGGAAGAGGGCGCCCCTCTGGTTTTTTCCGGGGTCACGCCCCCCCAGCGGTTCCTGTGCCGGGTTGTTCCAGACCGGGAGATGGACGGGGAGCCGGAACGTCTGATTCTGGTTGGTTATCCCCTTGCCCGGCAGGAAGGGGTCGGGGGCAGGGAAGTGAGCCTGCGCTTGGAAATGATCGCGGCCCTGGCCAGCGGAGTGTCGCATGAGGTGAGCGACCTAAGCAACGGTCTGATCAACTATGCGCAGGTGTTGGCCGATGAAGAACAGCTCAAGAGGCCCGGTCAGCCGGAAAATGAGTTGGTGGTCAAGATAATTGAGTCCGGCGAACGTATCGCGGAGATAGTCCGCAAATTTATCCTCTATGGACAGGAAGAGAGTGCGGCGGCGGGAGAATTCCTGCCCGTGGCTGCCGTGCTGGAGGATGCCCTGCTGCTCATCGGCTATCATCTGAAAAGCGAGGGTATCGGGTTGGAGACCGACTTGGAGGCTGTGCCGCCAGTGGTGCCGGTGCATGCCCAGCATATGCAGCAGGTTTTTCTGGGCATTCTGGGCAGCATCCGGACCGCTCTTGCCGAGAGGTTTGCCGGCAGGGATCCGCGGAAAAAACTCACCATCGCCACGCAGACCATGGTGGAAGCTGCTCGGGGGCGGTTATTTGAAATCAGTATCGTGGAGCACGGGGCGGTGGTCCCGTTGGGCCGCCTGCCTGAGTCCGAACACGGCAAAAGCGTCACAGCCCCTGGGTGGGGGCGGATGCTTGCTGTCTGCCGCCGGATTGTCGAAGACCATGGTGGTCTCCTGCTGATCGGCGGGGATGAAGGAAAATATACCAGGATAACGTTCAGTTTTCCATTGAAGGGCGATTGAACGCCTTTGTTGCAGATATCTGAGAGAATGAAAAGGATTGCCCATGCGATGCCAAACCCACCCGTCGGTCTACCGGATTTCCGCAGCGGCCGATATGCTGGACCTGCACCCGCGCACCTTGCGGAATTATGAAAAAGCGGGGCTTGTCACTCCGAGCCGCAAGGGGAAGTGGCGGTATTACAGTGCCGATGATATCGCTTGGATCAAGTGTCTTTTTAGTATGATTCATGGCGGCGGCGTTACCATTGCCTCCATAGGCAAGCTGCTGCACTATGCCCCGTGCTGGGAGGTTGCCGGCTGCACAGGGGAAAAACGCAAGCAATGCCCGGTGTATCAGCAACGGAGCAGAGAGACTCGCTGAAAGTCAGGGCAACGGGCCGTATTCATTGCCGTAACAGGGCCCAGCAGCACCAGCGGTCGTTCCGCCTGCGTTCCAGAAAGGTAATTCCGCTCTGCGGCAGGGCTGCCAGCAGATCCTCTTCCATGCCGGAGATGAAGCCGGAGAGGAGGTAGAGCCTTGCCTGCCAGAAATCAGGATTCTCGAAGAGTTCAAGCATCAAACCCTTATAGAGATTGGCCATCACCAGATCCACCCTGGTGTCCTGGCATTGACGGCGGAGGTCGGCCTCAAGCACCGCAACCCGGTCCTGCACTCCATTGGCCAGGCAGTTGGCGCGGGCTACCTGGCAGGCCAGCCGGTTGTTGTCGCAGGCGGTAATCCGGCTTACCCCCTGTTTGGCTGCGGCAATGGCCAGAAGCCCGGTGCCGCAGCCCAGATCAAGGGCGGTGTTGATGGTGATCTCTGGGCTTGCGGTGTACTTAAGCAGTCCTTCCAGGCAGAGGCGGGTGGAGGGGTGAAAGCCGCTGCCGAAGATAACGCTTGGGTCCAGCAGGATATCCGCCGGGGTATTTTCCCAGACCGGGGCCACGGTCAGGCCGCCCACCGTGAATGGTCCGATTTCCCTCCCCGCCTCCCAGTCCGTATAATCCAGATCCGCTTCATAGATAACCGTGGCCCCGGATGCCTCGCAGAGGTTTTTGACCAGCCGTTCTTTGGGGCGGTGAAAAAAGAGGATGCTGGTCTCGTCCTCGATCCAGGTGCCGATGAGATCCGGATCGTCGATGGCCGGGAGCTCCTTGATGTCGAGGTGGTAGGTGTAGAGGCGGCTGTACTTGGTATAAGGGGGACGGAGCATGGGCGGTGGTATCCGGGTTAGGGGGCAAGGGGGAAAGGCGTCCGGTGCGCGACCGGCTGGTTAACAGGATTTTGCAGGTACTGCCTGCTAGCTTGGCTAAGGTTCTGGACAAGGGCGATCGTCTCTGCCCTTTTTGCTGCGGGATCATCGGGTGTGTCTGTGGCGCCGGTGTCTTCTCCGGGTCCCGCCGGCTCAGGTTTGACCAAAGGCGGATCGGAGAGCTGGGTGGGGATGGCGGTCAGGTTTGCGCTGTCGGGCAGGGTGATCGGGATGCCGTTGATCTTGGCCTGCAAGCCCAAGGGGCTGGTCTGGCCGGGGGAGATGGTCAGGGCGAGCTCCTCGGCAAGATAAGTTTTGCCGGTTTGCTCATCGTCGAATACAAGACGGCTGTTGCCGATGGCAATGGTGTTGCAGCAAAACCGCAGGGAGAACACGGGCATGCCGGGGAGAAGATCATCCAAGGCCTGGCCGAGGTTGTAGCCGCCGTCCTTCTGACGGACCAGATGCAGAAAAAAGTGCTCCGCATCCAGAGTGCAGGAAATCTCTCGGTTCAGCAACCGTTTCGGTAAGAAAATAATGGATATCCTGCCTGCGGAGAGCAGCGGGTCCACCGGATCATCGGCTTTGGAAAGTTTTGGCCCGATAATGAGCTGGTGCAGGGTCAGGGTGCAGGTGAGCGGGTTGAAGTCTCCCCTGGCAATGGTCACCGGGCGGTTCAGGGCAGCGGCCAGCTGTTCGGTCAGAAAGGTAGTGGTCAGATAGGGAATCAGCAGGGGGCTACCGAGAACCAGAAGGAGCAACAGGCCGAGGAAAACCCCCACGATTTTTTTGAGCCAGGTCCAGAGAGAAGAGGGCTTTGACCGATGGGGCGGATTCGCCACCGGCGAGAATCTGTTCGTCGGCTTGCCATCGCGGATAGGGATGGAGCCGAATTTGTCTCGCGGTTTTGGGGTATCGGTAATGCGTATCATCATGCAACCCGAGGGCTCGTGTCCGGTGTCCGAGGTCAGTGCTTGGCAGGAGCACGAAGGAATGCTAAGATACCAGGCCTGTGGGAAAATAAAAACAAAAAGACAGGCCGTTTTTTCGGCACGATACCATAGAGATTCCGGGGAGTTCAAGGTGGTTACTTTCTTACGAGGCGTTCTGGTTCTGGTGCTCGCCCCCATGCTCACCGGGTTGGTCAGCATCGTGGCCATCATCATGGTTCTCATCTTCCGTCGGTCTGCGGCGGAGGTCCAGTTTCTGCCCCGCGCCCTGGGCAGGATTGTCGCCCGTCTCAGCGGGGTTTCGGTCAAGATGAGCGGCAGCAACCTTCTTGAACAGGGGCATCCCTATATCTTTGCCGCCAACCACCAGAGTCAGTTTGATATCTTTGTGCTCCAGGGCTATCTGGGCTGTGATTTCCGCTGGCTGGCCAAGCTGGAGCTCTTTAAGATTCCGGTGTTCGGCAAGGCCATGCAGCTGGCCGGCTATATTCCGGTGGACCGGGCGCATGGCCGCAAGGCGCTGAAGAGTCTGGACGAGGCAGCCCGGCGTATTGCCGACGGCACCTCGGTGATTATCTTTCCCGAGGGTACGCGGAGTCCGGACGGCAGGCTGGGGCAGTTCAAGGCCGGGACCATGGTTCTGGCGATCAAGGCCGGGGTTCCTGTGGTGCCAGTGGCTATTGTCGGCACCCATCAGATTTTGCCCAAGGGCAGGCTGCTGGTCAAGCCAGGCAGGGTGGAGATCCGTGTGGGCGCGCCCATTGCCACCAGCGACTACACCGTCAAGCAGAAGCAGGAACTGGCCGAGCGGTTGCAGGGCAACGTGGCGGAATTGCAGGGGCTTTGAGGTTGCCGAGGCCTTGGTTTTTTCGGATGATGATGATTTTCCTCAAGTTTTCGCTGGTCAGCCGGCCAGGTTAGACGGCCTTTTTCTCATGTCACCGGTGTGGGCCTGAGTACTCTTGTTATTTTGTTATCTGGAGTCTATGATCTGTTATGAGCTTTTTTACGTATCCCTGCAATTATCCGTCAAGGAGTACTGCTTCCGCTGCCATGCGTAATCCAGAGCAAAGAAATCATTTTTCCCCCTTCGATGACGCTGTCTTGTATGCCATCACCGAAGGGGTTTTCACCGTGGATAATGATTTCCGGATCACTTCCTTCAATCGGGCGGCCGAGGATATCACCGGGGTGCCCCGTGGCGAGGCCATCGGCAGAAAATGCCACGAGGTGATGCGCACCAATATGTGCCAGACGACCTGTGCGCTGAAAAAATCCATCGACACCGGCAGGGATGTCATCAGTCATGATGTCAATATTCGCAAGAGCGACGATAATATTCTCCCGATAAGTGTCAATACCTCGGTGCTGCGCAACGAGGCGGGCGAAATTATCGGCGGGTTGGAAACCTTCCGGGATGTCTCCGCACTCGAGGATCTGCGCAAGGAAATTTTTCTGGGGGATTTCATCCTCGATTCCATTGTCGACGGCGCTTTCACTGTGGATAGGGATTTCAGGATCACCTCCTTCAACCGGGCAGCCGAGGATATCACCGGGGTGCGCCGTTGCGAGGCCATCGGCAGAAAGTGTCATGAGGTGCTGCGCGCCAATATCTGCCAGGGAGACTGCTCCCTGAAAAAGTCCATCGAGACCGGCATGGAGGTGGCCAATCACAAAGTCTATATTCAGAACATCGAAGAGGGTTTTCTGCCCGTCAGTATCAGCACTTCTGCCCTGCGTAATGAGCGTGGGGAGATCATCGGCGGGGTGGAAACCTTCAGGGACATCTCCACTCAGGAGGCTTTGCGCAAGGAAGTCTCCCTGGGCGAATTGATCCTCGACTCCATTGCCGACGGGGCCTTCACAGTGGACAAGGATTTCAGGATCACTTCCTTCAATCGGGCGGCCGAGGATCTCACCGGGGTGCACCGCAGCGAAGCCCTCGGCAAGAAATGCCATGAGGTGTTCCGGGCCGATGTCTGCCGGGAAACCTGCGCCCTGAAAAAATCCATGGAAACAGGCAGGGACGTCGCCGATTTCAAGGTCTATATCCGGGATGCGGAAGACGATCTTGTGCCGATCAGTGTCAGCACTTCCGTCCTGTGCAACGAGAACGGCGAAATCATCGGCGGGGTCGAGACCTTCAGGGATATCTCTTCGCTGGAAGCCCTGCGCAAGGAAATATCCGAAACGTACAGCTATCATGACATCATCAGCAAAAATCATAAAATTAAAAGTATTTTTGCCACCCTCCCCGATATTGCCAGGAGTGAAAGTACA
>JAZDIS010000054.1:0-2481 GCA_043804705.1 Pseudomonadota bacterium
CTGTTTGTGGTGCGGGTGCCGTAGGCGATCCAACTGATAATGTGGGCGATCATGATGATGAAGATCGTGCCGTAGAGGGGAAAATAATTTCGGTAGGCCAGTCCCAGGTAACCGAGACCTACAGCGAGCAGGATGTGGGGAATTGCGTGCGGTAAAAATGCCGCCGTGTCCAGCAATCCGCGGAAGCTCACACTGGTTCGAATCACAACCCACGAAACCATAACACTCAAGCTCATGGCCACAGTGGGCACAACTGCCATGACAATCACGGTGTTAATAAAGGGGCGGGCGCCGATCTTGGCCGGCATCGTCAAATAGTTGTTCCAGCTTACCGTCGCCAGGGCCTCTACCGAGGGCAGTTGCATGTGCGGCAAAAGCGAGGTCCAGAACAGAACCAGAAAGGGGATGAAGACTTCCATGGAAAGGTAAAGAAATATGAAAGCCATGGCCGGCCATTTCCAGCGCCCGAGGGCAATCTCCCTGGGACGGTAGCCTCGTCCCGTAACTACGGCGTACTTTTTCCCCTGCTGCACCAGACGCACATAGAAGTAGGCCAGGAAGATCCCCGCAAACAGCATGACGGCGCCGAAGGCGCCGGCGACGCCGTAATCGGGGAGTCCGGCAGGAGGACTGGTTGAAGAGTATATCAGGGAACTCAAAACCAGGATTCGGGCCGGCAATCCTATGATTGCCGGAACTTCGAAAACCGAAATGGCGGTCATGAAGAGGTAGACCATCACCGCCGCGATGGCCGGCATCGTTATGGGAATGTTGATCTTCAGGAAGGTCCGGATCTTGCTCACACCGGAGGTGTATGCCGCCTCTTCCAGGGTGGGATCCATCATCCGGTAGGCCGCTGCCAGCATAAAGAAGGCGCCGGGCACAAAAGAAACCCCCTGGATGAAAGCCATTCCGGGAATATTGTAGAGACTTACCAGGGGCTGTTCCCTGCCGAAAAGTTGCATTGCCCACAGGTTGATGAGGCCGATCCTGGGGCTCAGCAATAAGATCCAGGCAATGGTGCGGAGAAAAACGGGGATCAGGATGCCCACGGTCAAAAGCACGAGGATAGTTTTTTTTAAGGGCACATCCGTCCGCATGAGCAGCCAGACCAGGGGCACTACGAACACAAGCGCCACCGCAACGCTTCCGGTGGCAAATAAGAATGTGTTCACAAGCACCTGATAGGTTTTGGGGTTCGAATAGACGAAAATGAAGTTCACGAGGGTAAGCGGCCCGCCCTCGCCTGGAAATCCGGTGCGCAGGCTCATGAGCACAACCATCAGGAGCGGCACCCCGACGAGGATAAGCAGCAGCGCCAGCAAGGCGCCCGCAAAAAAACCCACGCCGCGCTCCCGCCATTCCGCGATCCGTTCTGCAATTCCGAAATTAGTTGCTCTGTTCAATGACTTTTCCTCCCCCCTTACTAAGGTCTTACATGCCGCCAAACCCGAGGATCTTGCCGTATTCTTTGGACAGTCTGTCCACCGTTGCGGCCTGATCCTGGGTCATGATTACCAATTTCTTTCCCTGGGCAAACTTGTAGGCTGCCGTGCCGGGAACCAGCACCGAGGTCTGTCCGCCATACCTCTCCCAGATCTTCTGGCCCTCTGGTGTGGTCAGGAATGCGGCAATGAGGTGTGCCAAATTGGGATGCTTGGCGCCCTTCAGCACCCCTGCCTGATAGGCCGGCGCAACCACGGGCAACACTTTTTCAGCGAAAACTATGGGTGCATCCTTGTTTCTTTCCGCATTGAGTTCGCTGTCTGTGAGAGACACTGCCACTAGAATCTCCCCCAGCAGCAGCCGGCTGTAGATTTCTCCCATGCGCCCCAGGACAAGATCCTGCTTAGTGAGGGCCTTCACAAAATTGATGGTTTTTTCTTCACCCCATGGCCCCGCTGCCAGACGCGCCAAATGGTGAATAGCAGTAGACATGCCCAGCTTCCCCTTCCATTTCGGATCAAGCAAATCCTCCCATTTCTGTGGAACGTCCTTGGCCGCCACAAGCTTCTTGTTGTAAACTGGTAAAACAATCTGGTTGGCGAAGCTCACCGTGCCGCCATCGTATTGGATCGCCTTGGGGTCAACGCCCAGGGCCCGATAGTCGTAAACCTGGTGTAATTTCTTGACCCAGAGGCTGGAGTGATGTCCGTCAGTAACAACCATAATATCCCACTCCGGCGGGATGCCGCTTGCAGACCTCCCCACCACATTGCCAACATCCGTCGGCATATTGCCCGAGGAGCTGTAATTCAGCTTGATGTCGAGGCCGTATTTCTTATTTACAGCCTCCCCAATGGTCTGAGCCCCCTTCAGAGTGAGCGATGAAGGGGCATAGAACTCAATAACGCCCTCTTTTTTTGCTGCTGCGACCAGGTCATCAATAGGCGCCGCATAAACGAAACTGGACCAGCCACTTATGGCAACAAACACCAGAATCCCCTTCCAACATCTCATTAAGTATATCATCTTTCTCCC
>JAZDIS010000055.1:0-4006 GCA_043804705.1 Pseudomonadota bacterium
GATGCCTTTCGACATTCACGAATTTGTAGTAGGGGGTGAGCTTGATATCGGCCGGCAGCTTCAGGCCTGCCTCGACACCATAGCTGGTCTTCTCGTAGTCGAAGAGATGGTTGGTGAAGGTGGTGGTACCCACGGTGCTGATGATCCGGTCGGACTTGTTTTCCTTATCGTAGTTGGAATAAAAAACCTTGCCGTCAAGGAAGTTCAAGGGGCTGGAGGCCAGGACGATGTTGTAGCTCGTCGTCTCAACCTTGCCGTTGAACAAGGAGTCGGACAGGACATTGGTCCGGGCGTTGCCTGCGGTATTGTAAAGGGTTGCCAGGTTCGCCTCGCTTTCGGCCTCGGACTTGCCGTAGCTGAGGGAAAGAGAGCTGCTCAGGGGCAGTTTGACCCGGCCCTTCAAGGCGAACTTGGAATAGTCGTTGTCCGGTGCCAGACTCAGAAATTCACTCCTGTTCGACGCGGTCAGACTGTCGAAATAGAGATACTCGTTGGCATTATCGAAGCTGCTGTTCAGATAGGACATCGAAACGAAGAACGGATCCTGGCCGTAGCCGATCTCGGCCTTGAAGGTGTTGGTCTCGTAGTCCACCGGTTCGGGAAGCTCGATGGAAACGCCGGAGTAGGTGCCCGTCGCCTTGATCCCGGTCCGGTCTTCCTGGGACACGGAGAAATCGGCAAAGAAGGGCTTCATCATGTTCAGCTTGATGCCTGCGCCGTACTGGTCACGGGAGACGGCATAGTCGAAAACGCTGGGCCACGTGGTGTGGTTCGAGGGCAGGGCCGTCGAGGTTGCCGTGGTGGTCAGGCGGTTGCTGCCGACGCCGTTATAGAAAGACTTGGCGTCGAAATTGAAATTGTGCTGGATCTCCTTGTAAAAGGCGTCAAGCTCGAACCTGCCGTACTGGCCTGCCTCGACGTTAAAGCTCTGGGTGTCCCGGGCGATCTCATCGGCGGTGAAATTCAGAAATCCTGCCTCGGCGTCGTACTGCAACTCGACCCCGCCGGTGACCCCGCTGTCAGAATCGCTGTATTCGCTGAATTTCGCCCTGTTGCCGCTGACGTCAATGCTTTTGCCCGTGACCTCGATATGGCCGGATACTCCATCCTCCGCCTGGACGCCTGCGACGCACAGCAAGGACAAGAGGGCGCTTCCTGATAGTACCAGTTTTCTTTTCATATCTTCCCTCCTTATTTCACGTATCTCAGGCCCAGGGTGTTGGGTCCGTTGCTGCCGTGGATGTTGGTGTGACAGTTCAGGCATGACCGTGGCCCGAAACCACCTCTACCCGCCGGAGCATTGCCGGTACCGGTAGCATTGAGTGAGTTCGCCTGGGTGTATGGGGTGCCAGGATGCTGAGTCCAGTCGTGACAGCTCTGACAAACGAGCGGAACCTTCTGGGACAGCAGCTTGTTGTGGTTGCTGCCGTGAGCGGCGTGGCAAGTCATGCAGTTTTCCTCGACCGGAGGATGCTCGTACATGAAGGGGCCGCGCTTTTCGGCGTGACACTTGTTGCAGAGCTCGTTGATGCTGTCCGCCTTGATCATCTTGGTTCCGAATCCGCCATGCGGATCATGGCAATCCGAACAGGAGACTTTGCCTTCCTTGATGGGATGATGCGACTGACGGTTTGCTTCAGAGCGGACATCCTTGTGGCAGGAGAAACAGAGCTCGGTCTGGGGCATCTTCAGGTTCTTGGAGAGACTGGAGTGACCGGAGTGACAGCTGTCACAGGACAGGCCCGCGGACTTGTGCTTGCTGCTCTCCCAAAGGGCCGTATGCCTTGAGGAGGAGTGACAGGCCAGGCACTGGGCGGCACGTTCCTCGGCCGAACGGCCGCCGTCCTTGCTGAAGGAAAATACGCTTTGTTTGGATGGATCACTTGTATGCTTGTCTGTTGCTCCGTGACAGGATTGACAGCCGTTGGCCCCTTTCCAGGCCTTGCCATGATAAGATGACTTAAAACTTGCCACTGATTTTTCATGGCAACTGGCACAATCAGTCGCAGCTGCAGCAGCCTGGACCAGGCCGGGGACAAGAAACTGGCCCAAGAGGCCACCCCCCATTGCGATCATGGCCAAAGACCACGCCGAGACAACGAATTTTGGCAAAAGCCTGTTTCGCATAATTTTTCTCCTCTCCTTGATTTCCCCTGTTTTGGGGCTCGGAAGGGGCCGTAAATTGACCCCTCCATTAGGTGTTTCGACCATCATATGCGAAATATATGCCAGGATGCAAATTATATTGCAGGTACGGAAATTTGGGGAGATAGCGACTACGGGAAGACCGTCCGCCTTGAGGTCTCAGGGAATCCTGGTGAAATGACCAAACCGGAATGGTCATTTCACCAGAATATTTTTTCGTGGGGGGGAGCCACTTGATATATCAGGGGTGATGAAAATCAGGGGCGAAAAATTCCAGTCAGGGATAATTGCGTCTCAACATCCTGCTAGAGAAACTCCTCGAAATAGTCCAAATCCTTGTGGAAGGTCTCCTCAAGACCGGCCAGGGCGAGGAAGGCGGCAATCAGGCAGAGTGCTCCGACCGCCAGCGCACTGGACTCCAGACTGAGATAGTTGCGGCCAATCTGAAAAACAGTGGTGATGGGGACGACCATGCCCCGGACGAAGTTGGGCACCGTGGTGGCCACCGTGGCCCTCAGGTTGGTGCCGAACTGCTCCGCCGCCACGGTGACGAAGATCGCCCAGTACCCCCCGGCAAAGCCAAGGAGACCGCAGACCCCGTAGAAGAAGGAGGGGCTTTGCCCGGACTGGAGAAAATACAGGGTGATGCCGGCCACGGTCAGGAGCATGAAGATGAAGATCGCTTTTTTCCTGCTCTTCAATATCTGGCTCAAGAAACCGCTGGAAAAATCGCCGAAGATCAGCCCCAGATAACAGAACATCACGGCATTCCCGGCCGAGACCGCCCCGCTGATGCCGAGCGAGATCGCGAACTCCGGGGAAAAGGTAATCAGAACCCCGACCACGAACCAGATGGGGATGCCGATCACAATGGAGTTGAGGTAGCGGCGGAAGCGCTGCCAATCGGTGAACAGGGCCAGAAAGTTTCCCCGGCGGATCACACTCTTTTCCCCCATGGCCCGGAACATCCCCGATTCGGCCACCCGGATCCGGGTGGCGAGCAGCAGCAGACCAAGAACCCCGCCGATGACGAAAGCCGTGCGCCAGTCAAAAACGCTGGCCACCAGGTTGGCCAGAATGGCCCCGGAAACGCCCACCGAGGCGACCAGCATGGTGCCGTACCCCCGGATGCTTTTGTGCAGGATCTCGGAGACCAGGGTGATGCCCGCGCCCAGTTCCCCGGCCAGGCCGATGCCGGCAATGAAGCGAAGCGCCGCATAGGCCGGCAGCGAGGTGGCCAGGCCGTTGGCCAGGTTGGCCAGGGAATAGAGAAAGATCGAGGCGAACATGATCGTCAGCCGCCCCTTGCGGTCGCCCAAGACCCCCCAGAGTATCCCGCCGGCCAGCATCCCGGCCATCTGCATGTTCAGGAGAAAGACGCCGTTATCGATCAGCGCCTGACCGGAAAATCCCAGGGATTTAAGGCTCGGCACCCGGACGATGCTGAAGAGCACCAGGTCGTAGATGTCCACGAAGTAGCCCAGGGCGGCGACGATGACCGGCAGGCTGAAGATTTGGCTAAGGGGCGTGGTTGCTTGTGGTTTCATGGCGGTGTCCCACCGAAGAGGAGAACAAAAAAGGGTCTGGTCGAAAGCGACGTTGCATTATGGCTGTTCTGGCCATGTGGATTGACTTTTCCTCAACTTACCTCATAGCTTTTAAGGAGCAACGGCTTGGCCCGCTCCAAGGCCTGTAGCGAGTCGATAGTTATTTCCAGGTTACCAGTCCCGAAGTGGCCGAGCTCGGCGACATTGCGGGTAAATCCTTTTTCCAGGCTGATGGTCGTGGGATCGACCTTGACGTATACCAGAATCTTGCCGTTACCCGGATGCACCTCGACACAGGCGAAGTTCTTGATCCG
>JAZDIS010000056.1:0-3111 GCA_043804705.1 Pseudomonadota bacterium
GGTAAGAAGATTGCAACGGGCGGACCCAACTCGGGTGCTGCGCTTACTTTCGAACTCTTTACCAAACACCTCGGCTTGTGGGGGAAGTTTACACCTATTTATTTGGGAGGCGGCAAAGCAGTCGACGCAGTGGGAGACCGGCAGGTAGCTGCATTTAACTGGACTGTCAATATAGGCCATAGTACTATTACCCAGGCCGCAGCCACTTATGAGATCCGCCTGATCGATCTGGGCACGCCGGCCGAGAAATCCGGCCTTTACAAAGCCTACCCCTATTTCAGCCCCTGTACCATTCCGGCAGGAGCCTACAAGTGGATCGATGAACCGGTGCCTTCTTTTCAGCAGAGTACCACCTGGACTGCCAACAAGGATGTGGACGCGGAAGTGGTCTATCAGATGATCAAGCAGATGTACGCGGCTGAGAACAAAGAGTTTTTGACCAATTCGATTGGAAAAGTGTTCTTGGAAATGACCAAAGAGAACGCGCTTGCAGGAATCACCATTCCATTACACCCCGGGGCGGAGCGTTTCTGGAAAGAGCAGGGCGTCGCCATTCCGCCGGAAATCTCGGCAAAGTAGAACAGGATTTCGAATGAATAATCCCCCGGAGGGGTAGGGAACCCCCTCCGGAAAAGGAGGGGATGTGACAAAAAATTCTGGGCAGGATATGGCATCCGGCGGATCACCGCCTGCAAAAGAGATGTCAGAGTCGGGGAAGACGGTGGGGACGCGCCAGCTTCCGCTTTTGTTCGAGCGCCTCGTCATATTGCTCGGCGGTATCATGGGGGTTTTTTACGTTTACAGTGCCATTTTCGGGATATCGTCGCCGCAATGGCATCGCGGGCTATACCTGGCACTGACTTACGCCATGGCTTTTTTGCTGTATCCGTTCTGGCGTCGCTCACCCCGGACACGTCCCTCGGTTTTCGATATTCTGCTGTCAGTGCTCTCCCTTTTGTCAATAGGTTACTGGATTTGGGAGTATGTCGGATTGGCCTACCGGGCCGGCGATTATACCAACATGGACTTCTATGCCGGAGTGGTCGGCATTATCCTTTCCCTGGAAATTTGCCGGCGGGTGGTGGGACTCCCCATTGCCTTGCTTGCCACAAGCGCCCTCCTGTATGCCTATTTCGGTGCTTATATGCCCGAGGTGATTGCCCATAAAGGCAACAGTATCCGCCGCCTGGCCGAATACATGTTTCTGGCAAACGACGGCGTTTTCGGTGTGATGACAAATGTCATGGCCACTTACGTTCTCATTTTTATTTATCTGGGAACATTTATGGCTCGGTCAGGGGCAGGCCAGTTTTTTATTGATTTTCCGCTATCGATAGTGGGACGCGCCGTGGGCGGTCCCGCCAAGGTAGCGGCCGTCGCATCGGCGGTATTCGGCTCCATCTCGGGGGCTGCGATCGCCAATATTGTAGCTACCGGGACCTTCACTATTCCGCTTATGAAGCGGACCGGTTTTCGGCCACATGTGGCCGCTTCCATCGAAAACTCGGCTTCCACCGGCGGTCAGCTTCTCCCCCCGGTAATGGGGGTCGGCGCCTTTGTCATGGCCGAAGTCACCGGAATCCCCTATGGTCGCATTGCGGCAATTGCAGCTATTCCCGCACTCCTTTACATGCTTTCGATCTTTATCATGGTTCATTGCGAGGCGAAGCGCTATGGACTCACCGGTTTATCCAAAGAAGAGGTGCAGAATTGGTGGGTCATTTTGCGGGGCGGATGGTATCACCTGGCTCCCCTGATCATACTGTTTACGTTTCTTTATATGGGCTTTTCAGTGGGTTTCAGCGCGGGCATGGGACTGGTTTCGAATGTAGCGGTCAGCTGGCTTAACAAAGAAAAGAAATATCGAATGGGCCCACGCACCATATGGGAGTCTCTTGTTCAGGGATCCCGCAACTCCCTTATTGTGGGAACAACCGCCGGTGCTATCGGCATCGTGATCGGCGTATTCTCATTGACCGGGTTAGGCTTGAAATTTTCCAATGTCGTCGTGTCCTTGGCAGGGGACAGCCTCTTATTGGCGCTTTTCCTGGTAGGAATAACCACGACGATTCTGGGCATGGGCCTTACCATCACTGCATCCTACTTAGTGACGTCCATTCTGGCGGTGCCTGCCCTTATGACCTATGGCCTCTCCCCGATTGTGGCTCATATGATCGTATTCTGGTTCAGCCAGGGTTCAAATTTTACGCCCCCGGTATGCCTGGGCGCCTATGTGGCGGCCTCCATTGCCAAGTCCGACCCATGGAAAACAGGACTGACTTCGTTTAAGTTCGGCAAGATGATTTTTGTCATGCCGCTGCTCTTTGCCTACACCCCCCTGCTATTTACCGGAACCATCGGCGAGAGCCTATGGGCAGTGTTGGCGGCCACGGTGGGCACGATCGCATTTTCGATTTGGTCGATGAAGTATTTTCTAAAAGAAATGACCACACTCGAATGGTTTGCCACAGGTCTGGCCACCTACCTTTGCTTTACCCCCGGGTTTGGCACCGATGCAGTCGGAGTAGCGCTGTTCGTATTTGTGTATTTCAACCAGCGCCAGAAATTGAAACTGTTTCAATCCAGTGCACCTGTTTCAGGTACTTAGTAAAGGAGTTGGCGTAATGACCGAAATAATTGATCGTTCATCTATGATCGAACAAATGAAAACGGCCCTTCGGCTGGAGCCAAAAGGTTGCGTTGTTGTGACCATTGACTGCCAGCGCGGCAACCTCGAGCCGGAAATAGCCTCCTTGCCTGTTCCGGAGGTGGAATGCCGGCGTGTCATCGCGGGCACGAATCGTCTGCTCGATATTGCCCGGAAAGTGGGAATCCCCATTATTCATGTGACTACCGTCTATGAGGAGACTTTGCTGGGAGCGCATCCTTTTGAGCAGTTGATGCTCCAGGTCAAAGCGTCCTTTACACCTCACCGCCAGAGTGACTTTACCCGCCATAAACGACCGGGATCACCCGAAGCCGATCTCGTCCCGGAACTCGACGTCCGACCTGGGGACTATCAGGTCGGAAGCAAACGAACGTTTGATATGTTCTATGGTACCCAGCTTGAAATTCTATTGCGCAGCCTTGGCATTTCGACCCTCCTTATTG
>JAZDIS010000057.1:0-2906 GCA_043804705.1 Pseudomonadota bacterium
GCCAAGGATGCTGACGGCGGGGGGATGGAGTCAAGAATCAATTCCGCTTTTCTGGCTGAGCACGGCTTTTTGTAATACGGGTGCCAGGCCTACAGGCGGCGAAAGTTTTGAGGTGATACCATGGCGGTAAGTTCCATTGAAGAGGTGATTGACGAGATTCGAGCCGGAAAGATGATCATCCTGGTGGATGATGAGGATCGCGAAAATGAGGGCGATCTGTACATGGCCGCGGAAAAGGTCACCCCCGAGGCGATCAATTTTATGGCCACCCACGGCAGGGGCCTTATCTGTCTGACCTTGACCCCGGATCATCTGGCGCAGCTGCAGATCCCCATGATGGTGCAGAACAACAAGTCGCCCTTTGAAACGGCCTTCACGGTCAGCATCGAGGCCAGCACCGGGGTTACCACCGGCATCTCCGCGGCGGACCGGGCCCGGACCATCCTGGTGGCCGCCGATCCCGAGGCCAAGCCCAGCGATATCGTCAGCCCCGGGCATATCTTTCCCCTGCGCGCCAGGCGCGGCGGGGTTTTGGTCCGCACCGGCCAGACCGAAGGCTCGGTTGATCTCTCCCGGCTGGCCGGGCTGAACCCTTCCGGGGTGATCTGCGAGATCATGAAGGAAGACGGCACCATGGCCCGGATGCCCGATCTGGAGATCTTTGCCAAGGAGCATGATCTTAAAATCGCCACCATCGCGGATCTGGTCGCCTACCGTACCCGCGAGGACAAGCTGGTCCATCGGGCCGCCGAGGCCAAAATCCCAACCCGTTACGGCGATTTCCGGACCATTGTCTACACCAACGATGTGGACGACCTCGAGCACGTTGCCCTGGTCAAGGGGGAGATCGACCCCAACAAAGAAATCATGGTCCGGGTCCATTCCTCCTGTCTGACCGGCGACGTCTTCGGCTCCAAGCGCTGCGATTGCGGCGGCCAGCTGCACAGCTCCATGCGCATGGTCGAGCATGAGGGCGCGGGCATTGTCCTCTACATGCAGCAGGAAGGCCGCGGTATCGGCCTGATCAACAAGATCAAGGCCTATGCCCTTCAGGAGGGGGGGATGGATACGGTGGAGGCCAATGTGCATCTGGGCTTCAAGGCCGACCTGCGCGACTACGGAATCGGCGCCCAGATCCTCCGGGATCTCGGGGTCCGCAAGATGCGGCTGATCACCAACAATCCCAAGAAGATCGTCGGTCTCGAAGGGTATGGGTTGAAGGTCACGGGAAGGCAGTCCATCGAGATGGTGCCGGAACCGGAAAATATCGATTATCTGAAGGCCAAGAAGGATAAGCTTGGCCATATGCTGGATCTGTTCACCGGCGCCAAGGATACAAAAAAACCCTAAGTCTTTGTTTACTTTTGGAGGAAGAGCGATGCCGAAATTTTTTGAAGGAAAATTGCAGGCCGAAGGGAAGAAATTCGGGATTGTCATTGCCCGGTTCAATTCGTTCATTGCCGAGCGTCTGCTGGAAGGCGCCTTGGACACCCTGATGCGTTCCGGGGTCAAGGACAAGGAGATCGAGGTGGCCAGGGTTCCAGGTGCCTTTGAGATTCCGCTGGTCGCCCAGAAGATGGTCAAGTCCGGCCGTTACGACGCAGTGATCTGCCTCGGCGCCGTGATCCGGGGTTCAACCCCCCATTTCGATTTCGTGGCCAACGAGGCGACCAAGGGGATTGCCCAGGCCAGCATGGAGTCCGGAGTGCCCATCATCTTCGGCGTCCTGACCACCGATTCCATCGAGCAGGCCATCGAACGGGCCGGGTCCAAGGCAGGCAACAAGGGCTCCGAGTGCGCGGCCACTGCCATCGAGATGGTCAACCTCCTGCCGCAGCTTGCCTGATTATTCATGGGAAACCGACGCAAGGCAAGGGAGCTTGCCCTCAACGCCCTGTTCCAGGGGGAGATGACCGAAACCTCCGCAGTGGAGAATTTTCCGCTGCTCTGCGAGAATTTTGAGATCAACAAAAAAGCCATCCCCTATGGCCGGGAGCTGGTTTACGGCATCACCGACAAGTGGGAGGAGATCAACGCCAAGATCGCGGAAAGCGCGGTGAACTGGCGGGTCAGCCGCATGTCGGTGCTGGACCGCAACATCATCCGGCTGGCTGCCTATGAAATGATGTTCAAGGAGGAGGTGCCGCCCCGGGTGGCCATCGATGAGGCCATTGAGCTGGCCAAACGATACTGCGCCGAGGATTCTCCCGGCTTTATCAATGGTATCCTTGACGCTATTCTAAAAAATATCGGAAAGGCAAAGTAGCGTGCACTGCAGGCACGCCTGCGCTCCCCATCACCATCACCGGAACTGATTTCGAGCATAATGGCGCCAGGGAACAACAGGCAGGAAAAAGAAAAACCAACCCTTGGGCGAGAGATACTTTCCGTATTCGGGGTGTTTGCCGCCCTTTTTCTGCTTCTCTGTCTGGTCAGCTACACCTCGGCGGAGCCGGCCACCCAGACGATCGCCGTCAACTGGGGCGGGGCGGTGGGCCAGTTTGCCGCCGGGCTGCTCATGGATCTTCTGGGGATCACCGCGCTCTGGCTCCCCGTGCTGCTGCTTTTTTTTGCCATCCGCCTTTTTTCCCCGGATTTCACCCTGGAAACCCTGCCCCTGACCGTGTTCGGCTGCACCGGGATTCTCCTGGCCAGCTCGGGGCTCAGCGGATTTTCCTCCCTGGCCTCGTTCACCGTGTTTGGGCACACCTATCCGGTTGCCGGCTTCCTGGGCACGCTGCTGGCCCAGTATGGCCGGCAGTTCTTCGGCGGCCCCGGTTCCCTGCTGCTGTTTTGCGTGGTGCTGGTTATCTCCCTGATGCTGATCAGCAGTTTTTCCCCCTATTCCCTTGGGAGCCGTTTGCGCGAGGCTCTGGCCAGTCGCCGGGCGAACAGGCAAGAAGCCG
>JAZDIS010000058.1:0-2120 GCA_043804705.1 Pseudomonadota bacterium
CGGTGTTTGGTGTTCTCATCCAAGCCGGAGGTAGGCTCATCCAGCAGGAGTAGCTGCGGTTCCATGGCCAGGACGGTGGCCAGGGAGACCAGCTTCTTCTCACCCCCGGAGAGCTTATAGGTCACCCGGTCTTCGAAGCCTTGAAGACCCAGCCGCTCCATGGTCTCCCGGGCGATACCTATGGCCTCGGCCGGCGGCTTTCCCTGATTCAAGGGACCGAAGGCCACGTCCTCCAGGACGGTTGGGCAGAAGAGCTGATCGTCGGCATTTTGAAACAGCAGCCCCACCTTTTGCCGGACATCGACAAAATCCTTCTCTTTTTTGACTTCCTGCCCGAAAATGATGATGCTCCCCGCCTGGGGGCGCAGCAGTCCCATGATCAGGTGCAAGAGGGTAGTCTTGCCGCAGCCGTTGGGACCGATGAGACCGAGGTGTTTGCCCGGCAGGAGTTGAAAGTTGAAGTCCTGAAAAACCGGCTGAGGGGCTCCGGGGTACGCAAAGGCGATGTTGTGCAACTCAATCAGTGGTTCATTCATGCAACATACCCTCACAGGAGGTTGGGCATCCGGAACTCCAGATAGAGGAGTTCAGCCAGCGCCAGCATGGCTATCATCACAAAAACCCCATCGCGGCGCTGCCAGGAAAAGGTTCGCAGGCTGTAAAAGACCCCGTGAAAACCACGGCACAACATGGCCTGGAAAACGCGGTCGGCCCGGTCATAGCTACGCACCAGCAGCATCGCCGCCAGATAGGCGTAGCTGCGATAGGTGTGAAGATCGGTGCGGGGCTGAAATCCCCGGATTTTCATGGCCTGGACCAGACGGTGGTATTCTTGCTCAAAGACATACAGGTAGCGGTAGGTAAACAGCAGCAAATGGCACAGCTTGTCCGGCAGTCGCAAATCATGCATTGCCTGTCCCAAAGTAACGATCGGCACGGTGGCGACCAGGGCAATCAGGGCGATGATAATAGCGTTGGATTTCAGGGTGATCAAACCGGTAAAGATCAGTCCCTGCCGGGTGGCGGACAGAGGCTCGAAGTGCCACACCACATCTCCCGGATAGGTCAGCGGCAAGACGAACCAGAGAAAAAAAATAAAACTGTTCACCGCCAGCAGCCGGGCGATCACTTTTTTCAGGGGGAGACGAGCCAGGCCCAGGCAGATAAGGGCCAGCGCCAGCCCGGCCAGGGTCGCAACATAGCTCTTGGACACGGCCATCAGGACGGCAAAGAGTCCGGCCACCAAGATTTTGCCCCGGGGGTCCAGACGATGCACCAGGGAGGCCCCTTCGGAAAAAGGCTCTTCGATGGCACTCAAGGATTATTCTGCCTTTTGCTGAGGAAGTAAGCCCCCAGGCCGAAGATGCCCAGGATATAACCGATGCCGCCAATAATGTCCGTCGGCGTAGTCCGGTGGATAGTCAAATCGGTGAGCATCTCCTTGACCGGGGCGAGCTGGCGCTCCAGCGCCTTATTCACCGTTTCTTCCAGCATTTGTCGGTCAACTGCGGCGGCTTTGATCTCCGGAGCTATGGGCGCGGGTGTTACCGCCGCGACGGGGACGGCGGCAGGAGCAGCGGCGGCAGGAGTCGTGAAAGCACAGATAATCAGAATCAAGAAGACACCCTGAATCCAGAGATTCGGCCGAGATTGTTTCCGCAAAAACCATTTTTCACACATAGATTCCCTCCAACATTTCAGGGCGGACTTGCTTGAGAAACAGGAAAATAAACAGCGTCATGACGCCTTCGATGATCATCACTGGGATATGCGCCAAGAGGACCAGTTCGGCTACTTCAATGAAAGCCTGGCCGGTGGTGATTAGGGCTGCGGCCACCAACAGCCCGCTCAGCAAAATGCCCGTTGCCCCGCAGGCAAAGGCAGCCACCCCGGCGATAATCCCTGGCCGGCGCAAAAACTTGCGATAGGTATAAAAACAGATGACCGCGGGCACCGCCATGGTGACCGTATTCACCCCTAGCGTCGTCAGGCCCCCGAACTGGAAAAGCAGGGCCTGCAAGAACAGGGCGATGAGAATGGCGGGGACGGCCACCCAGCCCAAAAGCAGCCCCATGAGGCCGTTGAGCACAAGGTGCAGCCCCACCGGGCCTACCGGCACA
>JAZDIS010000059.1:0-3245 GCA_043804705.1 Pseudomonadota bacterium
TCCAGCAACCCGGTAGCCTCCTTGCGGTAACGGGCGATAAACGGCACCGTGCCCCCGTCCTGCAACAGGGTGGCCACAGCCGCCACCTGGCCGGTCTTGACCTTCAGCTCTTGGGCAATGATTTCCTGGTGTTGATTCATGGTTGCTTTTGTATTCATATTTTCGCTACAGCGCCAATTGTTTTTTACCTGCGCACTGCATTGGCTGTTTTTTAACAAGGATGTCCACCCCTCACCAGCCATCATATCACTTTGCATCCCCTGGCGAATATGGTCAAATACCGGACAATAATTCGCTCTTTTATGGGCAAGGCAAAGACCATCATCGCGGAAAAAGCTGACCGCTGAATCATTTTGCGAGGAAACGAACATGGCGAACCCGTTGCAGGAGCAACTTCTCAAGGCCGGGCTGGCCAGTAAAAAACAGGCCAAGAAGGCCGGGCACGAAAAACGGATCAGCCGCAAGCAAAACGACGGCAAAAGCCCCGATGTTGCCAACAAGGCACGGGAGGAGCAGGCGGCCAAGGATCAGCGCAACCGGGAACTCAATCTCCAGCGCGCCGAGGAAACCCGGCTGCGGGAGCAGAAGGCCCAGGTAAAACAGCTCATCGAGACCAACCGGTTGCCCAAGGATGACCGGGGCGAGCCCTACAACTTTGTCGAGCAGAACAAGATCAAGAGGATCTTTGTCTCCGAGGAGACCACCGACCAGCTCAGCCGCGGTCAGCTCGCCATTGTCAAGCTCGGCGCCGGCTACGAGGTGGTCCCTGCCAAGGTGGCCCGCCAGATTGCGAGCCGCGATCAGGAGGCCGTGGTGGTTTTTCATGAAAAACCATAAAGGGCGGCCCCGCCCCGGGGAAGGGGCAATTAAAATGGAGCATCCGCGCCCAGCCCCCCGCCCGGCCAAGAAGCGGCAACCGCGTGGCTTGCCCATCCTCCATGAGGACCAGGATATTCTCGTGGTGGAAAAGCCCGCCGGGCTGCTGACCATCGGCACGGACCGGGAAAAATCGCGCACCGCCCATTACCTGCTCAATGATTATGTCCGCAAGGGCGATCCGAAATCGCGCCACCGGGTGTATGTGGTCCATCGCCTGGACAAGGACACCTCCGGCCTCCTGCTTTTTGCCAAAAGCGAACAGGCCAAGCAATACCTGCAGGAGCATTGGGAGGATACAGACAAGCATTACCTGGCCATCGTCCACGGACGGCTGACCCCCAAGGAGGGAACGATCACCTCCTACCTGGCAGAGAATGCGGCGCAGAAGGTCTACTCGACCCCGGACCCGGCCAAGGGCAAGCTCTCCCATACGGCCTACAAGGTGTTGCGAGAGAGCAAAGGCTTAAGCCTGGTGGACATCCATCTCCTCACCGGCCGGAAACACCAGATCCGGGTCCATTTCGCGGAAAAGGGCCATCCCGTCGCAGGGGACAAAAAATACGGGAACACCCCCCTGGTTTGCAGGCGGCTCGCTCTCCATGCCCGCTCGCTCTCCTTCATCCACCCACACAGCGGCAAGGAAATGCGCTTTGAGATCGGGATGCCGGAGGAATTTGCCCGGCTGCTCGGCAAATAGCACCTGCGGTGGTTGGCAGTAATTTAAGTAAGGTGCCCCGGAAATGAAGCCTGGCCCTGCTCCCATTAAGCATAGTTCTGTTGAGGTGAGTCGTGTCAGAGAAGAAACCTATCGGCTCGTGCGAAGAAGGAATCGATGTCCCTTACGAGAGGCTCGACCCGGAGACGTTGCGGAATGTGATCCAGGAGTTTGTTACGAGGGACGGGACGGATTGGGGGGACGCCGGCTGCACGCTGGAGGACAAAGTCGGTCAGGTCCTGCAGCAACTGCGAAACCGGAAGGTTAAGATCGTTTTTGATCTGAATTCAGAAACAGCAAATATTGTTGTCTGCCGCTGAACCACGGTTGATCCACTTTACAACTATTCGCAGGGTGTTCAAATGGTGGGCGATACTGGGATCGAACCAGTGACCCCTGCCGTGTGAAGGCAGTGCTCTCCCGCTGAGCTAATCGCCCTGATGATGTATTGAATAATAGAACATTCCGTTGCCGTCAACAACCGAACTTTGCTGCGGCAAAAAAAAGTGGGGAGCGGCCCCGGAATTCTGCGACCGCAAACCTAAGGAAACACACAGCATGGGCGCAACTAGATTCATCGTGGCGGGAAGCTTTATCGACGGCAGCGGCAGTGAGGTGCGCAGGAATGTCTTTCTGGCCGTGCAGGGCGGCATCATTACCGCCATCGGCTCCGCCGCAGACCTTCCCCACTATGACGGGGCTGCAATCGATGATTTCTCGCACTGTATCATTGTGCCACCGCTGGTTGACTGCAGCGTCTCCCTGTCGCGCTCGCCCTCCGTGGACAACAGGGTAAGGGTAGCCGAGGAGGCGGGCCTGGCGGAAAAGACCGCCATGCTGGAGCGGCATATCCGCTACTGCCATGCCTACGGAGTGCTGGGCGTGGCCGACAGCGACGATCCCAGCGGCCTGGTGGCGCGGTATCGAGAGGGGATGGCCCAGGGAAGCAGCATTGACATCCGCAACTCCGGCCCTCTCTGCCGAAGCAGCCAGGATTGTGCCGCCGACAACCAGACAGGCACCGATTTTATCAAGATCGGCTATTCCCCCAATATCGAAGACCAAGAAGCCTCATCTCCCCGGCTTACCCAGGAAGAGCTGGGACGTCTTCTCCGGCACCGAGGCGGCAGAAAGGCGGTGGTGGTAGCCAATGGCGTGCAACAGGTAGCCGAGGCGCTTGCGGCGGGGTGCGATGCCATCGAACAGGGATACGGCATGGGCGAGGACAATCTCCGGAAAATGGCGGAGAAGGAGGTGCTGTGGATTCCCAGCGTCCTGCGGGCCAAGAATGGCCTGGACGGGGCAAGCTCCGGCGGCGAGGTGGCCTGCCGTTTCTCCACTCGCTATGTGGCGCCGGGCAAGCCGGTGCCGGGAGCGGAGGCCTTTGGGCAGAAGATGCTCGCCGGACAACTTGCGCAACTGCGTCTGGCCGGAAAGTTGGGCGTAAAAACGGCGGTGGGAACCGGGGCCGGTAGTGCCGGCATCCTCCACGGCGAGTCCATGGCCGAGGAGATGAAATTGTTCCTCAAGGCCGGCTATAGACTTGAGGAGACCATACGCTGCGGATCGGAAAACGGCGCCAAATTCTTCGGCATGGAGAAGCTGGGAAGGCTAACGGTCGGGCGGAAAGCAACCTTCCTCATAGCCAGAG
>JAZDIS010000060.1:0-3032 GCA_043804705.1 Pseudomonadota bacterium
GTCATCAGCCTGCCCACCGCATCCCAGATCCGGTGGGCTGTTTCTTCCTTGCTCAGCAACGGCACATCTTACTGCGCGCCATGGCGGTCAAGCAGGGTAACTCTGTTGGTGTCGACACCAAAACCGGTTTCCGTTCCCCCAATATCATTGACCACGATCAGGTCAAGATTCTTTTCCTTGAGTTTTTTCGCCCCTTCCTTGAGGTGATCCCGGCTCTCCGCGGCAAAGCCGATGAGCAGAGGGAAATTCGGAGAGTTGCGCCTGCGTTCTCCCAGCTCTTTAAGGATGTCCGGGTTGGCGACCATGGACAGGGATAGTGCGGCCTGTCCTTTTTTTACCTTGTGGGATTGGCTCTCGGCGGGCCGGTAGTCGGAAACAGCCGCGGCCTTGACGACAATGGTTGTCCCGGCGAGACAGGCCATGACCTCCGCCTGCATTTCGGCAGCCGAGCTGACTTGGATGCAGCGGACCCCCGGCGGGGCGGCCAGGGCGGTCGGCCCGCTGATCAGAGTGACCGTTGCCCCCCGTTGCCTGGCCGTGGCCGCCAGGGCATATCCCATCTTGCCGGTGGAGGGATTGCTGAGGAAACGGACCGGATCAAATGGTTCCCTGGTGGGGCCTGCGGTAACAAGCACCTGTTCGTCGGCCAGGTCGTGGGGTGCAAAGGCGGTGAGGATGGCCTGCCGGACGTTTTCCCAGTCTGTCAGGCGACCGGGGCCTTCTTCGCCGCAGGCCATTTTTCCGCAATCGGGTTCGAGAACGTGATACCCGTAAGCTTTGATGGTGGCAAGGTTTGCCTGGGTTGCCGGATGCTGGAACATGACGCTGTTCATGGCAGGGCAGACCAGGATTGGCCCGGATGAGGCCAGGGCGATGGTGGCGAGCAGATTGTCGGCCAGGCCATGGGCCAGACGGGCGATGGTCTGGGCCGAGGCCGGGGCAATGACCAGCAGGTCGTGCTCCCTGGCCAGGTTGATGTGCGGTATCGTTTCCGGTGCCTCGGCGGCGAACATCCCGGTATGCACCGGATTGCCGGAAAGGGCCGCCATGGTCAGGGGGCTGATGAATCGGCAGGCAGCCTCGGTCATGACCACGGTAACCCGGCAGCCTTCCCGGCGCAGGGCGCGAACCCAGTCCGCTACCTTGTAGGCGGCGATGCTTCCGGTGATCCCGAGAAGAATTTTTTTGTCGGCCAGAAGAGGAGACATGGAGTTCGCGCCGTCTGGAATCTTACAGGCCGGAGTCGAAGGGGTTGGCTTGGTTTGCGCTGCCCGCGCGTCCAGGGGTGGTATCCTCGGCGATATAGATGGAGACATTCGTCTTCAAAAGCAGTTTATCCTCGGACAAGAGAATGGTGCAGGTCTTGTTCGGTTTGACAAAGGCGAGGAGGATATTTTTGTACTTGGCGGACCCGGCAAGTTTCCAGCCGTTCTTGCCCATGTTGTTAGTGAAAAAATCGGCCAGCGAAGCGATATCGACCCGGCCGGAGTATTGCAACACCCCGCCGGCAAAGGAGTCGGTCCGGACGATCATGCTTTTTTCCCGATCCCAGGAAAGCTCGCTGGGAATCAACAGGTCGGTAAATTCATTGGCACGATAGGGCGGGCTGTCCAGAGAAGAGGTAGAGGAGGCAAAGGGATCCGAGGAAACACCTTGGTCGCTGCTGCTGCCAAGGCCCATCTCGGCGCAGCCGCCGAGGGCGGCAAGGCTGAAAAGCCCAAGAACGGTTGAGAGAAATACAGTACGAAAGGACTTGTGTGGCGTTGTCATGGAGAGCCTCCTGGATAAATGGTGTGCAGTAAATACGGTTATAGGCGAAGGCATGGAGATGAGCGCAGGTCGCGTTATTAATGATTGTCAAGGATATGATTGTCCGGAACACCGTGAAATTTCAAGATAAAGAATAGTCGGTCGGGCCATGATTTGTCAAACGGTTTCCGTAGGAGTGGCCGTATTGCGCAAGAAATAAAAAACTGTTAGAACGTGCGGCCAGGGAGGCTTGCATGGAAAAAACAACCCGAAAAACAGAGATTCCCTTGCCGGTTCCCGGCCAAGGAGCAGTGCTGATCGACACCCATTGTCACCTCGATATGTCGGCGTATCAGGCCGATTATGATGCGGTGCTGGCTCGGGCTTTTGCGGCTGGGGTTACTCGAATCATCAGCGTGGGCATTGACTTGGCAAGTTCGCGCAGGGCCATTGAGCTGGCCGGACAGAACGAAGGCATCCACGCCACGGTGGGGGTTCATCCCCATAATGTCGTGGAACTAAGCGAGGCTGATTACGCGGAGTTGCGGGCTTTGTGCCGTCATCCCAAGGTCGTGGCCTACGGGGAGATCGGCCTTGATTATGTAAAAAATTACGCCCCGGTTTCCCTGCAAAAGGAGCATTTCGCCAGGCAGGCCGCTCTGGCCGGAGAATTGCAATTGCCTCTGGTGGTCCATGACCGGGAGGCCCATGACGATATCATGGAGATGCTTGAGGCTGCCGGTCCGTTTCCCGCCGGCGGGGTGATGCACTGCTTCTCCGGGGATGCCGCCTTTGCCGGGCGGGTGCTTGGGCTGGGCTTTCATATTTCCATCCCGGGAGTCGTGACCTTTGCCAAGGCCGAGATGCTTCAGGAGGCGGTGCGTGAAATTCCGCTCGGTTCGCTGGTTCTTGAGACGGACGGGCCATTTCTTGCCCCGGTACCCCGGCGCGGCAAACGGAACGAGCCGCAGTTGCTGGTTTATACCGCGCAGAAGGTGGCGGAGCTGAAAGGTCTCTCGCTTGAGGAAGTGGCCAGGCAGACCACCGCGAACGCCGTGCGGCTTTTCGGCCTTGAGGGCCGGTGAAATGGTAAAATGATGGGAACGATCGCAGCAAATATCGAGATAATCCGAGCCCGGATCCGGGCCGCGGCGGAGCGGGCCGGGCGCGATCCGCGCTCGGTGCGGCTGGTGGCGGTGAGCAAGCGGCAACCGGTTGAGGCAATCCGGGAGGCCATGGCTGCCGGACAGCTGATTTTTGGCGAGAACTATCTGCAGGAGGCG
>JAZDIS010000061.1:0-2802 GCA_043804705.1 Pseudomonadota bacterium
GGTGGTTGTTTCCCCGCGCAGGAGAAGTTCGAGATAGGCAAATTTGATCACCGATTTGAACGGGCTGTCCAGGGCCTTGTTCATTTGCCAGAGGCAGGCCCCGAAGATTTCCGCTTTGGGGATGTCGGATAGGTAGCCGAGATCAACAAAATCATTGACGCGGATCTTGTTGCGCGAAACAAGATTGTGGACAAAGTTCCGGTATTCTCCTTCGGTAAGGCCGGGGGGGATAAACCACCAGAGGAGCATCTTGCCGGCCACCAGAATATGGGAACGGAAAAGCTCATCCTTGAGCAGGAGCTTGATGGCGGAGCCTGCCGATTCCTCATCCGTCTCCGCCTCGAAGTTGTTCTCCCTGGTCTGGTCAATGTCCATCAGGAAGAAGTGGACTTCGGAGCCCCGTTTCAGCGCCCACTCTTCGATTCCTTTGCATTTCTCCTGCAAAAGCTCCAGACCTTTTTTGCCAAGCTCTTCCTTGCGGATGCTGACCCAGTAATCGCAGTCGGAAATAGTTGACTGGGCGATGGTGCCGATGCTGCCGATGGTTTTCAATGAGTGGATACAGGGCTTCCCGCTAGAGGGGGAAGGCTTGTCGGTCCGCATGGCCGAAGAGTTGGGAAAATAGCGGCGAAAGAGCTCGTGGGGAACTTCTTCCGTCGGGTTGAAGAGATGAATGCCATACGGACAGTCCGCATCATCGATAAAGCCGGGGAGGTCCGGGTAGTTGCTGTGGAGCAGATAGGGAAGAACCTTGAGCAGGAGATTGCCCTGGTTCGTGTTGAAAAGCACGGCCTTGGCTTTCCGCTCCTCATTATATTTGAAGTAGCGGGTCAGCTTTTGTTGGAAGGAGTTTGCGGCGGGTTCCGGTTTGGTATCCATGGGACGATCGTTTCCTGTTAAGGCGCCTGAAGTATGGCCTCATGCAGGCCAAGCGCCTGCATGGTTTTTTCAACGTCATGGACGCGAAGGATATCCGCCCCTTGCGTGGCGCAATAGGATGAAATCATGGCCGTTGCCGGATCACGGTCCTGGATTTCCAGGGCAAGAAGCTTGCCGATGAAACCCTTGCGGGAATGTCCGATAAGAAGCGGGTAGCCCAGCTTTTTAAACGTGCGCAGATTTTTAAGGATCGTCGGGTTATGCGCTACAGTTTTGCCGAATCCGAGGCCGGGGTCAACAATAATCCGCTGCCGGTCAAGTCCCTGTTTTGTTGCCCAGGATATCCGCTCAGTCAGAAAATCCATGATCTCCCGGATGACATCATCGTACACCGGTTCGTCCTGCATGTCTTTGGGAGTTTTGCGCATATGCATGAGAATGACCGGCGCTTCATGGGCAACGGCGATCCGGATCATCTCGGGGTCGAAGCGCAAGGCACTCACATCATTGATGATATCCGCGCCCGCGTTCAAGGCCTGGCGTGCCACCTCCGCCTTGGTCGTATCGATGGAAACCGGGATGCTGCGAGTGAGCGCGCGAATGCAGGCAATGGCAGGAAGAACCCGGTGCAGTTCCTCGTTTTCAGAGACCGGTTCGGCATAGGGTCTGGTTGATTCTCCTCCCACATCAATGAGGTCCGCCCCACAGGCCAGCATGGTCTTGACCTGGCCGGAAAGAGATTTTTCTTGGGTGAAGCGGCCGCCATCGGAAAAAGAGTCCGGGGTGACGTTGAGAATGCCCATGACCAGAGGGCGGGGGCCAAAGGTTATGGTTTTGTTTTTGGTTATGATCTGCAAGGGGTGGCCTGAAAATGCTTGAGCCCTTTGGGCGGGTGGACCGCCAAAGGGCTCAGGTTGTTGGAAGGTGCGCGCAGGGGCATCGGTCATCCGGTGGGGTTATTGGTGCGTTGATATCTCCGCCGGAGCTGCCGTTTTGCTTTCACGGCCCATGAGTGCCTCGATATCCTCCAGGCCGAGGGTTTCCTTTTCAAGGAGCGCCTGGGCAATGGAGCGCAAAACCGCAATGTTGTCCGAAAGCATCTGGTGGACATTTTCGTTGGCCTTCAGGACAATGCGTTTGACCTCATCGTCAATCCGGACTGCGGTTGATTCGCTGTAATCACGGTGCTGAGCGATTTCCCGGCCCAGGAAGATCTGTTCTTCCTTCTTGCCGTAAGACAGGGGCCCCATCTCCTCGCTCATGCCCCATTCGCACACCATTTTCCGTGCCAGCTGGGTGCAGCGTTCGATATCGTTGCCGCTGCCGGTGGTGATTTCGCCAAAGATCAGCTCTTCCGCCACCCTGCCGCTGAGCAGAATGCAGAGATTGTTCTGGAGGAAGGATCTGGCGTAGGTATGTTTCTCATCCACCGGCAGCTGCTGGGTAAGGCCAAGGGCGCGGCCCCGTGGAATAATGGTCACCTTGTGGATGGGATCGGTGCCGGGCAACAGCATGGCCACCAGAGCGTGTCCTGCCTCGTGGTAGGCGGTGATCTCCTTTTCCTTCTCGGTGATGATCATGCTGCGGCGTTCGGCTCCCATCATCACTTTGTCCTTGGCCTGTTCCATGTGGACCATGGTGATTTTTTCCGCATCGGCCCTGGCGGCAAGCAACGCTGCTTCGTTCACCATGTTTTCCAGATCGGCTCCGGAAAAACCGGGGGTGCCCCGGGCGATTACCTCCCAGTTGACATCTTCCGCAATGGCCTTTTTCTGGCCGTGTACTTCCAGGATCTTTTCCCTCCCCTTCACGTCCGGCACCGGCACCACGACCTGCCGGTCAAAGCGGCCGGGGCGGAGCAGAGCCGGATCGAGCACATCGGGACGGTTGGTGGCCGAAATAATGATGACCCCTTCGTTGGAT
>JAZDIS010000062.1:0-2914 GCA_043804705.1 Pseudomonadota bacterium
CAAAAGAATCAAACAGTGAAGCATGGAATAAAACAGTAACAACGATTTGTTCTTCCCTCAAGAATTCCCTGAAATTAGTTGATGTTTTTGGGGAGGAAGGTCAGTTCAGGGGGAGGTCTTGGTCTGTGCGATAAAAAACAGGATGCTTGCTGTGGCCAAAACGGCGCAGGCGCCGAGGAAAGAAGCGGGCAGGCCAAGGTTTGCGGCGAGAAGACCGCCTAGCAACGGTCCGAGGCTATGGCCCATGTCCATGATGGAGCCGAGGATGCCCATGGCCGAGCCTTGGGCGCCGTCTTTACTCTGATCGGCGATATGGGCCGCGCTGGCGGAAGTGACCACCGAGATGGTCAGCCCCAGAATGATGCTTAAAGCGAGCAGAGGAACAAAGGAATCGGCTATTGAAAAAAAAGCGATACATATCCCGGCTGCAGCCGCGCCGCTCAATATCTGCGGCGGTCTGCCATGGCGATCGGAGAACCGGCCCATGACCGGTTTTGCCAGGGCGATGGTGATGATCTGGGAGGAGAGGCACAGGCCGATCTGGTACGGGTTGAGCCCCGCCATGAGAGCGTGGGCAGGGAGAAAGGTCTCAAATGTTCCGTAGGCAAAGAGGATGGCGGCTTCCACTGCGCAGGTCATCATGATGCCCCGGTTTCCCAAAAGTTCTTTGGCTCCTTTTCGCCAATGTGGGTGAGAGCCAGGGTGTTTTGAGCGGTTCCCATTGAGGTCCGGCAGGAAGAATGCGCTGAAAAAAACAGCAAGCCCGGCAAGCCCGCAGACAAGGTAGATGGTATGGAAGCCGACGCCGCTGATGTTGTTCGCCTGGCCGGTGGCGTAAAACCCGAGAATGGCGCCGCCCAAGGCCGGAGCCATAAAGCGGCCCAGCAGGGTGGCGGTGGAAAACCAGCCCATTTTTTCGCCCCTGCCTTTTTGGAAAAGATCCGAAACCATGGCCATGGCCACGGGCACGAAGATGGCGGTGGCCAGGCCGTGATAGAAGCGAACCAGGGCCAGTTGCCAGATTTCCCGAACCAGCAGGTAGCAAAACGGGGCCGTGGCGAAGACCATGGCGGAAAACACAAGCATGCGTTTGCGGCCAATCCTGTCGGAAATGATGCCCGCCGGAAAGCTGAACAAAATGCCGGTGCAGGCGGAGATCGAGGCGATCAGGCCCACTGCGGCAGGCCCGCCGCCCAGATGGCTGACAAACAGGGGCAGTGCCGGGCTCTTGGAGATGGTGCTGCTGTAGATGGCCAGCAACCCCACCCCGCAGAGCAGTTTGAATGGCGAGAGGGTCATTTTTTTGCTCCCTGTGCTCGATCAGCGCAAAGGGTTGCCCTGATCGGTCCAGGCCTTGAGACCGCCATCGAGGTAGGCAACAGCAAGGCCTTTTTTTAGAAGCGTGTCACTTGCCGACTGGCTCACCGAGCCGCCCCGTGCGCAGTAGATAACGGTCCGGGTATCTTTCGCTATCTCTGCGGCCCGAAATCCCAGATGCGGGTGAAGTCGTGGCGCTCGTTTTTGTTGTCCGGATCGTCGATCCAGCGGTGCAGGTCGGCGTAGTCCTTGCCGGTTCTCGTCAAGCTGGTTTCAAAGTGCTTTTCGGTTGGGGGCATGGTAGTTCCTCCCTGTTAAGAGTTGTTTCTGCTTTTGAAAAAGGCCAGCAGATTGTCCAGTACGGCGCCGGCCCGGTCGATGCGCTCCAGGTCCTCTTCGGCGGTGGCGGTGATGCCATCGAGAAGTGCCAGTATCCCTGGGGTTTCCGGCAGGCCGAAGGCGGAGTCCTTGAGGTCGATATCGTGGATGATCTTGGTCACCTGGGCCAGGGCCGGGTCGGTGAGACCGAATCGCTCCACCATCACCTCGAAGGAGCATTTGTCCATGACGTGGGTATATTCCGCCTCGGCCATGTCGAAGCGGATTTCCTCCGGGCCAGGGGAGTATCGGCCGCTGTCCACGAATTTGAAGCGGGCCTCCGGGTCGACATACCGCCGTACCAGCCAGGCGCAGGCGATCCGGTCCACATAGACATTTTTTCTGGTCACCCAGGTTTTTCCGGTCAGCCCGGCAACCCCTCCGCTTTTCTCTGGAGCGGTTTGTCCAGTTGTCCGGTGCTCGATAAGGGTGGTTTCGAGATCGCGGAGCGCTGTCTCGGCTTGGAGTTGCTCCGGGGCCTTGAAGAAATCGATCCGCACCATCTCGGTAAACTGCTTCCGTAGTTTTTCCAGTCGGCTTTTGAATTCGAGAAGGCAGTCGGCGGCGGATTCCCCGGCCTGGCAACGCCAATCGTTCCGCAAGGACTGGGCCTCGGCGAGAATCTTTGTATAATCACTTCCTCGGGCGGCGTGGAACAGGCCGATAACCTGCTGATCGCTCAACCCTTCAAGAAAACGGGCTTCGATCATTGTTGCCTCGCCGCCGCCGTCGGTAATCTCCTTGACGATCCAGGTCAGATCCTCCAGGGCCTGTTCCTGCCGTGGCATGGCATACACCGACTGCTTGATCGCCACCGCGCCAAGCTGTTGCAGTCGGCGCCATATCTTGGCTCGGAAGTAGGCAGGTTTTGCGGGAATTTGGTGGATGAGTAGCAGCCAGTCCATGATACACTCCTTTTATTGTGTCAACTGTTACCATTATAATATGGCATGTGTTTTATCATGTCAAGCAACAGGCAAAATTTTTTTGAGGGAAGAGCAGGGCATCGGGTATAGTGGCGCCATGATCCAGGCAACCTTCCAGCAAGAATCAGCTCCTGTTTTTCCTGCCAGTCAGTCCGTTGTTTCCGTAAACGGCCTTACAAAGCGGTTCGGCGAACGGTAGGTGGTGGACAACATCTCTTTTGCTATCCAGCGGGGCCAGTGCGTTGGTTTTCTTGGCCCCAACGGGGCAGGGAAAACCACCTGCATCAACATGC
>JAZDIS010000063.1:0-10889 GCA_043804705.1 Pseudomonadota bacterium
GCGGGATTGTTTCTCGCGAAGCATTTCCGCAAGGCGTTGTTCAAGGGTTTGAGAAAGATTAGTGTGATTCTCTTTGGCCAATCGAAGGAGTTCGCTGTTAATGCTAAGATTCGTTGATTTTTTGGGAGCGTCTAGCTTGGATAGTATTGCCTGCATCGCGGCCTCCATATGCGCATGATTGATGCGCATACTATATCAACATGTTGTTTGGGAGGCAAAGATTAAATTGATGATTTTTTAAGTACCGCTGACGATAGGCATAACCGCAGGGGAAGGCGACAAGGCGGAGGAGCGCTGTTATCGAGGAGGGCTCCGTTCCTATTTTGCCCCCTGCCGGTCAGCTACATGAATAACTTACACAACTTACCAGCGTTATTGGCCTTCCACACACAGATTTTTTCTTGGAGAGATAGTCAACTAATCAACAACGTCCCGCCCCTATCCTAAGAAGCTGGTCGCCGCTCAGCTCAAAAAGCTGGAAGCCTCCCCCCATCTCGGCCAGCCGCTCGGCAACCTGCGCGGTTTTGACCTGACCGGTTATTACAAATTGTATGCGGTCCGAAAATCGATCCGGGTGGTGTACCGGATCGTGGAGGATGAAGTGATCGTCGAGGTGGTCGGGATCGGCAAGCGGGCGGATTTCGAGGTCTATGCCGACGTGGCCAGGAGATTGCTCAGGAAGGAATAAAGACCGTCAGAATGCCGCACTAAACGTGGCAGCGAAAGAACAAGGGGATGCCCCTCATTTCCATGACCTCCCTATTTACGTCTGGAATCCCTGTTCGCTCAATCTGTTTGACACTACCCCCCCTCCCCGGTATAATGAGCCATCTTCTTTGAATCATTGAAATAGCTTGGGGGCTCTCAGCAAGTGACCAGCTTTATTGTTCCGTTATTACCTGGCCTGATCGTGTTTGCTCTCCTCATGCTGGCAACGGGGCTGCTCGTCATCACCAAAAAAATCTCCCGGCGAGGAAAGCGAAGCCCGCTGACTTCCGATCTGTTGCGCAACCCTGGCGAGTCCCTGCGGGAACAGGTGGAAGAGCTTAGCAGCGACCTCCTTTTCAATCTGCTTATTTTCCTTCTCATCCCTTGTCTTTTGGCCATGCAATTTCTTTTGCAGGATCGAACCGATCCCCAGACAAACACCATGAGTCTGATGGTTATCTATGGTCTCGCCTTGATTTGGGCCGTTCTCTTCTTCATATTTCAAGTGGTCCGCATCTGGCGGAAACGGCAGGATCTCCGCTTGGGGCTGGAGTGCGAACTGGCGGTGGGCCAGCAGTTGAACCAACTCATGCTGCTCGGCTGCCGGGTGTATCACGATTTTCCCGCCGAGGGCTTTAACATCGATCATATCGTTATCGGCCCGACCGGGGTCTATGCGGTGGAAACCAAGGGAAGAGCCAAGCCGGACAAAGGCCTGGGGGCGGAAGAGGCGCGGGTGGTTTACGATGGCAAGGGCCTTCAATTTCCCGGCTGGTCCGAAACCAAGCCCATTGCCCAGGCGAAGCGGCAGGCACAATGGCTGGCGAATTGGTTGAAAAGTGCGGTGGGTGAGCCGGTGCCGGTGTTGCCCGCCCTGGCCCTGCCGGGTTGGTTTGTTGAGCGCAAGTCCCGTGAGATGGTGGTATTCAACCCCAAGAATCCGGAATTTCTTGCCAGGGGCAACAGCGAAGTGAGGTTGACCGAGGTCATGATTCAGCGGGTGGCGCATCAGGTGGAGCAACGGTGCCGCACGGTGGAGCCGGTTTCGTATGGCAAGAAGAAAGGGAAGTGAGATTCATGGCAATTCTTGAGCACAATGCCAAAGGAAAACGCATCAGCGAAACCGATAGGGATACTCCATGCCTTTTCTTGATTGGGTGAACAAAACCCAGGCTGCCATCAGTGCCGCCGAAGTGCCCTACCACCTGCTGCACTGTGAATCGCTGCATGGCGACATTTCCCCCCTCGCCCTTTGTGAAAGGGGGCCGGTGGTGAGGGCGACACACGACAACCTCAAGGGAACAGATTTATTACATGTGGCGGCGAACGCATAAATCACAACCGCTGGTGGCTACATGAGTATTTCAGGACCATTGCACCCACCACTGCTTGGCAGCTTAAGCGCGGAGGCGGCGGTAGCCAATTTCCGAGAACTGCTCTACTGCGAAGCGCGGTATGCCGGAATCAGGCCTGATTCGATTACCATCTCAACCAACCTCAATGATCCGGATGGCGGAATCGACGCCCAGTTTGATTGGCCTGGCGATCTACCGGACGACACCTTTCTCCGCTCTGGCAAAATCGGCTTTCAGCTAAAAACTGGCACTTCCTTTAAGCCCTGGCAAAAACAGGCGACAAGAAAAGAATTGCTAACGCCCGCAGGAGAATTGGCCCCGGAAGTTCGTCAAACCCTGGAGGCGGCTGGGACTTACTTTCTGGTTTGTTTCGGCCATGACTTTAGCCCACAACAGCGCAATAGCAGTCGCAAGCATATAGCGGCTCTCTTTGAGGAATTCGGCTTCAGTAGGATTTCCGACCGCATTGAGATTTTCGGACAAGCTCAAATCGCCGCCTACATTGCTCGCTATCCGTCTTTATGTTTGTCTCTGGTTGGTGGCAGCGACGAAGGCTTTCTCTCCGTCGAAGCCTGGTCGCAGCACGACCATATGCAAAACGTTTTTCTTCCCTCCGAAGACCAAGACAAGCTCATCAAACACTTACAAGAACATTTGCGGGGAACCACCAAGCACCTACGCATCCTTGGCGAACCAGGAATCGGTAAAACCCGCCTGGTGCTTGAGGTCGTGCGCCCGGACGATATCGCAGCCGACACCCTCTATGTGCAGCATGGCGACATTTTTTCCAAGAGCAGCCTGTTCCGGGAAATTTTGCGTTCTGGTGCCAAATTCCCGCTTATATTGGTCCTTGATGAACTTTCCTCAACCGAATTGGCAGAGATCTGGTCTCACCTGAAGCATCGCTGCGGCCCCTTAAGACTGATAAGCATCGATCACGGCCCTGACCGCAGTCGTGATTCTGAGATCGAACGGTTTACCGCTCCCCGCCTGCCGGACCAGACCATCCGAGCCATCCTCGCCAGCCACGTTGGCGAAAGACAAGGACTGGACCGGTGGATCACCGTCTGTGAAGGCTCCCCGCGGGTAGCCATGGCGGTGGGGGAAAACCTGGCCGCTAACCCGGAGGATATACTCAAGCCGCCAGCCACGGTTCCTCTCTGGGATCGTTTTCTTCACGGCTACGCCAAACATGATAGCGCCGATACTCAGCGTACCGCCAGGGTGATGCGACACCTCGCTCTCTTTGCCCGTTTTGGCTTCGAGGAGCCGGTGGGCAGCGAGGCCAAATATATTGCCAAATTCGTAGCGCAGGCCGACCCTGCTATAACCTGGGCAATCTTCCAAGAGATTGTCCAAACCTTGCGTGACCGTCGAGTCTTGCAGGGCAGCCATACCCTCTTCATCGTCCCCTGGGCGCTGCATATTTATCTGTGGCGCGAGTTCTGGCGCTGGCACGGGCGAGGCTTCGATTTTGTCGCCACATTTAACGACATGCCGGAATCACTCCATGGTTGGTTCATGGAGATGTTCCGCTATGCCCACGATTCGGAAGCCACCCGGATCATCGGGAACATCCTCAGTCCTGACGGAATTTTCTCGGACCGAGCTTTCCTCTGCTCCGATAAAGGCACTTCGCTCCTCTCATCTCTTGCCGAGTCCGACCCAGGCGCTGTCCTCAAATTACTGGAGCAGACCATCGGAACCTGGTCGCAGGAAGAGCGGGCGGGCTTGGTCGACAACCATCAAAACTTTGTCTGGATCCTTGAGAAAATCGCGGTCTGGCGGCCGACAGTGCTTGGAGCCCTCAGGATACTTGCCAAACTGTCCCCCACCGACAATAGCAATTATAGCAACAACGCCGCCGGTACTCTGTCGTCACTATTCAGGGTCGGCCAGGAATGGGCGGCTACCGAGGCTAGCCCGGCGGACCGCTTCCCCGCCTTTTTGGAGATGCTCAGGTCAACAGATATCGAAATGCAACGACTGGGCCTCAAGGTCGCCAAATCAGCCTTAAGAACTCATGGCGGCTCTCGCACGGTCGGCCCCGAATATCAAGGGCTCAAGGAACGGGCCAACCTCTGGAAACCCAAGACCTATGGCGAATGGTTCGAGGGGTATCGAATCTATTGGGAATGCTTGATTGGTGAAACCAGCCATTGGCCAGACGAGATCAGGGGAGAGGCGAACTCTGCCATTCTTGAAGCCGCCGAGGAACAGTTACGAGCTAAACCTCAGGTGGAAGCCGTGCTGACAGTTATCGAACAACTTGCCGAAGACCCGGCCACCGATCGTCAGACACTGAATCGTTTTATCATCAGTCGGCTTGGCCGTTTCCGGGACAAGGAAGATCAAAACACTTATCATCGGTTACGCCTACTCAACGGTAAACTTGCCCGGAAAAGTCTGGAGAGTCGCTTCCAACGCTATGTCCTGGACACCACCTGGGATGAATGGGGAGATTTCGAGTCCGAGCCTGAAAACCGAGAACATGCAAGGCCAAGAAAACTCCTCCGGGCCTTGGCTGGGCGGGTCGCTAGGAACGACCAGGCGTTCGAGCGCCTGCTGGTGCCGATTGTCAGCAGCAAAACGGACACTGGGGTTCTCTTTGCATTTGGCGAGGAGATATGCGCCGATGACGAAGACTACCGCCGGCTGCAACCACTGCTGGCCAATTGGTTACAGCCGGATCGACCCCAAGCTTTGCAAGGATATTTCCATTGCCTCCGTAACCGTAACCCCCAACTGTGGCAAGACAACATCATTAAGTTGTTGAACCGGCAGAAAACCGCCATCCATGGAGCGGAACTGATATGGGGTTCCGGTTTCAACGACATCGTTTTCGACGCCTATTTACAGAGCTTTGAACTTGGTTGGATTGGCGCGCATTATTTTATAAACCTCACTTTCGGCAAAGCATGGCAGAATGTGTCTCAGGGGAAGTTTACTCACCTCTTGGAACTATTATCAAAACGCACTGACCGGGAAGCTGCGAGCATCATGGCTAAATTGCTGGATCGGGTGCTGGCGGATGGGGCCTGGACAATTGATTCTGATCTGCTCTTCCAAATCGTCACGGCTCCAGCCCATTTCCAGGAGCGGCTGGATAATATGCATAGCTATCACTGGCGTAACATTTGCAATAAGCTGGTGACCCAGGCACCCCAACAGGCGTTGCCATTGCTGGATGTGCTACTCCAGCAAATGGAGAACAACTACCGTTTGAGTTACGATCACTATGTGGAACCGATGATAACCGATCTCTGTCGCATCGATCCAGATCAAACTTGGGATATTGTGGCAAAACATTTACTCAGCACCGCCCCAAAATTGCGAGGCGATGTAATGAATTGGTTGAAAGGCGGGCTGGGTTTTTTTGGCGAAAAAGAAACCGCATCTCCGCTTGTCGTGTTTCCAGCTGTGACAATATTCCGTTGGATTGCCGCCGCCCCCGAGAACCGGGCTTCAATGATGGCCCACGCAGTACCGGGAAACCTGGAGGACAAGTACGGTGGCGCTATCACTCGCCATCTTCTGGAAAACTATTCTACCTTTGATGGGGTTCTCTCCGGTATAGGCGCAACATTCCACTCCGGAGGCTGGACCGGCCCGAGGAGTATACATCTGCGAAGTAAACGCACTCTACTAAGAGACTGGCTTAGCAGAGGTTTCGGGCCAGAAGTTGTTGATTGGATAGAACATGAAATCACTCTTGCCGACCAAGGAATCGATACTGCGGAGATTTCCGAGGAAAGGGAAAGCTGGAGACGGCCATAAGAAGGAGCGCTTTTCGTTCTGGCTGCCGACCGCCACCGATTACTTCTACCCGGACTTTGTTTGTGAACTCACCGATGGTCGGGTGCTGGAGGCGGAATACAAGGGTTAACCGAACAAAACCAATGACGATTCGCGCGAGAAGGCACAAGTTGGCCACCATTGGCAGCAATCGAGTGGAGGCAGATGTCTCTTTCTTCTTGCGGTAAAGGAAGACGGGCAGGGCCGGAATGTGAATCAGCAGCTTGAAGAAGTAATCAACCAAACGGAGCCTCTTTGATGCCTACCTGATGGATCATCGCCGGACCCAACGGCGCAGGTAAAACCACCTTTGCCTTGTGCGAAGCAACGGGACGGAGTTAGCTTAACAGCTTGCTAACTTATTGAATTCCCACGCTTCCCTCAATCTCTCCCAAAGATATCCCACCCCCGGCTTCATCAAAAAAATACTTTTGACGTCACGCGTACAAAGAGTATAATTGCTCTATGATCAAAAGCTTCAAGGACAAGAAAACCAAAAAGCTGCACGAAGGGGAATGTGCCGGCATTTTTCAAGCCTTTTGCAGGCAGGCTGAGAAGCGATTGCGCGTCCTCGATGCCGCTGACACCATCGAAGCACTCATGCTCCTGCCCAGTAACCGGCTTAAAGCCCTCGGCGGTGACCGCCAAGGACAGTTTAGCATCAGGATCAACGACCAGTGGCGTATCTGTTTTACATGGCATGACGATGGCCCGCATGATGTTGAAATCGTCGACTACCATTAAAGGTGAACAAAATGAGCAGAACTCCCATACACCCCGGTGAAATTCTCGCCGAGGAACTTGCCGAACTCAAGATTAGCGCCTCTGAACTGGCCAAGAATATCCATGTGCCGCCCAACCGGATCTCCCAGATTTTGGCGGGGAAACGCGCCATCACCGCCGAAACCGCCCTGAGACTCGGGAAATGGTTTGGCACCGGTCCGCATATCTGGTTGAATCTCCAGCACACCTACGATCTTGATCTCATCCAGCAGGATCTCAAGCCCACCCTTGACGAGATCAAAACAAGAGTGGCTGCATAAAAATTGGGGTGGTGCTTTCTGGTGCAGGTCTTTTTTCGATGCGAGGGCTCGGCAGGGCCACGCCCTACCCCGCGCTTCCCCAAAAAAAGAAAGGCCCCGTAACCGTTATCGGTTACAGGGCCTTTTATAAATATGGTACCGAAGGCCGGACTCGAACCGGCATGGGTTGCCCCACAGACACCTCAAGCCTGCGTGTCTACCAATTCCACCACTTCGGCAATCCTTATTTTCTCAGATCAAACAACAACTGCTACTTACTGTGCACCGGCGCTTGAGGCGCGGTTCCAGGCGCACCGGGCAACGGGATCGGCGCACTTTGCGGCTCGGCAATCGGGGCCACCTCTTTCATAACCGAGCCGTCCCCTACCCTGGTTGACATATAGGCCAGGGAGATGGAGGTCAGCATGAAAACAACCGCAGCCCAGGTCGTGATCTTGTTCAGCAGGGGCAGGGGGCCTTCCGTGCCGAAAACGGTCTGGCTGGAGCCGCCGAATGACGCGCCCATGCTGGCGCCCTTGCCGTGCTGCAAAAGGACGATCACGATAAGGAACAGGCAGACAACTATATGAACAATGGTCAGTAAGGTGAGCATTCTCTCTTGGTTACCGTTATTGCCGAAAGTGGATGATGCGTTCAAAAGACTCGGGCTTGAGCGATGCCCCGCCAACCAAGGCCCCGTCTATATCAGGCTGCCGCAACAGGGCATCCACGTTCCCCGAATTGACGCTGCCACCATACAGTATTCTCATTTGCTGGGCAATACTTTTCTCGTACATCTCAAGCAGCAGATTCCGCACGAATCCGTGCACTTCCTGGGCCTGCTCCTCGGTGGCGGTTTTGCCGGTGCCGATGGCCCAGACCGGCTCATAGGCGAGAACCATGCCTCCTGGCTCGGCCACGGTAATGCCGCGAAGCCCGGCCCGGACCTGACGCTCGAGCACATCCATGGTCCGGCCTGACTCGCGCTCGGCCAGGGTTTCGCCGAAACAGAGAACCGGGGTAATGCCGTGCCGCATGGCCCCGGCCACCCGCTGGTTGATGAGGGCATCGGATTCCCCGAAGATCTGCCGCCGCTCCGAATGCCCGATGATGGCCATGGAGCATCCCAGCTCCCGCAGCATGCCGGGGGCGATCTCCCCGGTAAAGGCGCCCTGCTCTTCCCAGCAGACATTCTGGGCGGCCAGCCGGACCTGTGAGCCGCGCACCACCTCGGCCACCGTGGCCAGGGCGGTAAAGTGGGGGGCGATCATGACCTCCCGGCCGGTCATCCCCTTGCAGGCGGAGACCACGGCAGCGGCAAGAGTCCTGGCCTCGGCCAGCGAGGTATGCATCTTCCAGTTCCCGGCGATCAAAGGGATACGCGGCATGGGCTGCTCCTTATTCCGTAGCTATCCAGCTCAAAACAAAAAATGACGCATTTATTCCACACGGTAACTATTCAGCAGTGCGGCAGATGCGCGAAAGAGACCGATTCGCCATACTCCGGTATGCGAATCGGTTGATGACAAAGCAGATGCTGTGCTGCTGGATAGTTACCCTATTTCTTTGCTTCCAGGGCCTCGACCCCAGGCAGCTTCTTGCCCTCCATCAGCATGAGAAATGCGCCGCCGCCCGTGGAGATGTAGGAGATGTTGCTCGATTCGCCGGCCTTGTGCACCGCCACGTCGGTGTCGCCCCCGCCGACAATGGTCAGGGCGTGGGAGCGGGCCACATGCTGCACCATGGCCATGGTGCCCCGGGAAAAGGCGTCCATCTCGAAAGCGCCCATGGGGCCGTTCCAGATGATGGTCTTGGCAGATTCCATGGCTTCGGAAAAAAGAACCGTGGTGGCAGGGCCGATGTCGAGCACCATCCAGTCGGCCGGCACCTCCTGCACCGTTACCCGCTTGGATTCGGCCCGGGCCTCAAACCTGTCCGCGACGATGCAGTCCACAGGCAGATAGAGCTTGACCCCAAGGCGCTTGGCCTTGTTGAGCAACTCCCGCGCCGTATCGAGCAATTCATCCTCGACCTTGGACTGGCCCATGTCATGGCCGATACTTTTCAAAAAGGTTTTGGCCATGGCCCCGCCGATGATCATCTTGGACACCCGGTCCATAAGGTTGTCCAAGGCACCGAGCTTGCTCGAGACCTTGGCCCCGCCCACGATGGCCACCAGGGGCCGCATGGGGTCGCTCACCGAGCGGTGAAAATAATCCATCTCTTTTTGCAGGAGAAATCCGGCCGCGCACTGCTCGACGAATTGGGTCACCCCCACCACCGAGGCATGGGCCCGGTGCGCCACGGCAAAGGCATCGTTGATATAGATATCGCACAGGCCGGCCAGCTGGCTGGCAAACCCCTCGTCATTCTGCTGCTCTTCGGCATGGAAGCGGAGATTTTCCAGCAGGACCACACTGCCGGGCTGCATGGCCTCGACAATGGCCTTGGTTTCCGGCCCGATGCAATCAGGGGCCAGAAAGACCTCCTTGTTCAGCAGCCGGGAAAGGCGCTTGGCCGCAGGAGCCAGACTGAACTGGGGTTTGCGCTCTCCCTTGGGCCGGCCCAGATGGGACATGATGATGACCTTGGCATTTTCATCCAAGGCATAGTTGAGGGTGGGCAACACCCCGCGAATCCGGATATCGTCGGTGATGTTCAGCTGTTCATCCAGCGGCACGTTGAAATCAACGCGGATGAGCAGCTTCTTTCCTTTGATGTCAAGATCCCGGATATTCTTCATGGAGCTGTCCCTCCCCCCAAACGTGTTATGTGCCGGCAAGAACCATCTTTTCCATGAGTATCGCATCTTCCGGCGGCGAAGCGTAGTAGTTTTTTCGCAATCCCACCCGGCGGAAACCGAACCGTTCATACAAGGCCAGGGCCGCAAGATTGGCGGCGCGCAGTTCCAAAAAACAACGCCCCACCCCCTGCTCCGCCAGAAAGCCCAGGGTATGCGCCACAAGCTGCGCGGCTATCCCCTGCCGCCGGGATTGACGGCCAACCGCGATTTTCAGCAGCTCAGCCTCCCCGCCGCAGCTCCGGCCACAGACAAAGCCGCAGACCAGCCCGGAAGCACCCGCTTCGGCAACGAACTGCCAGCCGCCCTCCTGTTCCAGCTCACTGGCCAGCTGTCCGGCTGTCCACGGCGCAGGATTTTCAGCCTCGATGACCGTCACCGCCCCGAGATCCGCACCGGTCATGGAGCGAACGAAAAAGGCGCACCGCGCAAGATCCGAGGCGGCAGGCTCGCTTTCCCCCTTGGGCCTTTCACCTTTCACCGTTTACCTGCCTTGACTAGATCATCTGCTCGGCAATGGAAACGGTGCGATCACCCAGCACGTTGGTATAGCTGCCAAGCTCGTTGTCGTACCAGGCATACACCACCACCTGGGTCACCGGCACTTCCAGCTTGGCAGGGCCGCCGTTGCAGCCGAGCTTGGCCAGATTCACCTTGAGGCTGCCGGTGCGGGTATGGGTCTCGGAGCCCTCGATAACCGCGGCGGCAAAAGGCAGGCCGATGATATCCGTGGAAACGAGCTGCTCGTCGCTGTATTCCAGATAGGCGCTGTTCTTGGCGTAATCGCTGTAGATGGAGTTCACCAGCTTCCGCTTGATGGGGGCCTCCATGCTCTCGTCCTGGAGGTTGAGCACCAGAATGATCAGGGAGCCGGTATTGGTGGGAATCCGCACCGACTCGGCGATGAAGCCGATGCTCTTCATCTCCGGGATAACCAGGGGCAGAGCCTTTGCCGCGCCGGTGGTGGTCAGGATGATATTATTGAAGATGCTGCGGCTTTTCCGAAGATCGGTGGCCCCGGCATTGGGCAACCGGTCCAGTACCTGCTGGCTGCCGGTGGCGGCATGGACCGTGACCATGGAGGCGCTCAAGAACCGGTCCGCGCCGAAATGATCGAGCATGGGCTTGATCATGTAGGAGAGGCAGGTAGTGGTGCAGGAGGCCGCGGAAATCAGGGTGTGCTGGGACGGGTTGAAATCGCCGTCGTTG
>JAZDIS010000064.1:0-8167 GCA_043804705.1 Pseudomonadota bacterium
TCAACCATTATCATAAGAAAGAAGCCCTCCAGATCCAAAAGGACGCGGTCAAGCTGGACCGCAACCTGGGCGGCATCAAGAACATGAAGGGGCTGCCCGCCGCCATCTTCCTCATTGATCCGAAACGGGAGAAGATTGCCATCGAAGAAGCCAACCGCCTCGGCATTCCGGTGGTTGCCCTGATCGATACCAACTGTGATCCCAAGGGCATCGACTATCTGATCCCCGGCAACGACGACGCCATCCGCGCCATCAAGTTGATCGCCTCGAAGATGGCGGATGCCGTTTTGAGCGGCCAGGAGAAACTTGCCGCGGTCCATCAGGCCGCCACCGACAAGGACATCGAAGCCAAGGCCGTGGCCGCAAAAGGCGACGAATAACCCGCCTCTCTAAAATGCGCCCGGCGGGACTCCTCTGAGCCCGGCCGGGTGCTTCACTTTTGAGACGCGTCCAGATTACAAGAGAACATGAAGAAGGTAGAACCGTGAATATTACAAGTCAGATGGTAAAAGAACTCCGCGACAAAACCAACGCGGGCATGATGGATTGCAAAAAAGCCCTGACCGAGACCAGCGGCGACATGGAAAAAGCCGTTGATCTGCTCCGGCAGAAAGGGTTGGCTGTTGCCCAGAAGCGTGCCGGCCGGGCAACCAGCGAAGGCTTGGTGGAAACATCCATCCAGGCCGACGGCAAGCTGGGCGTCATGGTCGAAGTAAACTGCGAGACCGATTTTGTCGCTAAAAGCGACGCCTTCATCGAGTTCGCCAAGAATGTCGTTTTGCATGTGGCAGAGACTACGCCGCCCGCTTCCCCTGCCGACCTCATGGCGGAGAAATTCGTGAAAAACCCCGCCCTCTCCATTCAGGATATGCTCAACGAACTGGTAGCCAAGCTCGGCGAGAACATCGGCGTCAAACGCTTTGCCAAATTCAACGAAGGCGTGAGCGAAACATACATCCATGCCGGCGGCAAACTGGGCGTCATGGTCGAGATAGCCTGCGAGAACGACTCGGTTGCCAAGAGCGCCGATTTCAGCGAGTTCGCCAAAAATATTTGCATGCATATCGCCGCAGCCAACCCTGTTTCCATCAGCCGCGAAGAGGTGCCTGCGGACCTGGCGGAACGTGAGCGCAACATCTTCATCCAGCAGGCCATCGATTCCGGCAAGCCCGCAAACATCGCCGAAAAGATGGTGGGCGGCAAAATGGACCGTTTCTTTGCAGAGAGCTGCCTCCTGGAACAGAAGTTCGTCAAGAACCCCGACATCTCGGTGCAGGATCTGGTCAAGGAAGTGGCGGCCAAGCTCGGCACCGGCCTCAGCATCAAACGCTTTGCCCGTTTTCAGGTTGGCGCATAACGCTGTTTGGCCTTCAATATGAGAGGAGCGGCATAAGTGGCCGTAACTGAATGACCGGAAAAACATGGATAATTCCTTGACGGCCCCTAAATACCAGAGAGTTCTTCTGAAGCTGAGCGGCGAAGCCCTTATGGGCGACGCCGCTTTCGGCATCAGCACCAAGGTGCTTGATTATCTCGCCACGGAGATCCAAACCCTCGTGGACCTCAAGGTGGAAACCAGCCTGGTCATCGGCGCGGGCAACATCTTCCGGGGGGTGGCCGGCGCCTCTGCCGGAATGGACCGGGCTGCCGCCGACAACATGGGCATGCTGGCCACGGTCATCAATGCCCTGGCCCTGCAGGACGCCTTGGAAAGAAACGGCATCTCGGCAAGGGTTCTCTCCGCCATCCCCATGCTCACGGTCTGCGAACCCTATTCCCAGCAAAAGGCTGTCCATCATCTCAAAAAAGGAAGGGTGGTGATCTTTGGGGCAGGCACCGCCAACCCATACTTCACCACCGATACGGCCGCCGTGCTCCGTGCCCTGGAAATCCATGCCGATCTGGTCTGCAAGGCCACCAGGGTCGATGGCGTCTATGACATGGATCCCCTCAAGCACAAGGAGGCGGTCAAGTTTTCCAGGCTCAGCTTCAGTACGGTTCTGCATCGGCGTCTCAAGGTTATGGACTCGGCGGCAATCTCCCTGGCAATGGACAACAACACCTCCATCATGGTTTTCGACATGAATATCCCCGGCAATATGAAGAGGGCCATCTGCGGCGAACAGATCGGCACCTTGATACAGGGAGAGGACAATGAATGAAATAATCGACGCCCTGACCGAAAAAATGACGGCAAACATCGAGGCCTTCAGGCGCGATCTCACCAAGATCCGGACCGGCCGGGCTACCACTGCCCTGCTCGACGGGGTAAAGGTGATGGCCTACGGCTCGCCGCTCCCGCTCAACCAAGTCGGCGCCGTGACTATCCCGGAAACCAGGATGCTGGTTATTCAACCCTGGGACGCCAAGCTCCTTCCCGCCATAGAAAAGGCGATCTTCTCTTCGGACCTGGACCTAAACCCCTCAAACGACGGCAAGATGATCCGGATCAGTATCCCGCAGCTCACCGAAGAGCGGCGCAAGGATCTGGTGAAAACCGTCAAGAAGATTGGCGAGGAGCACCGGGTTGCCGTGCGCAATCTGCGGCGCGAGGCCATCGATACCCTGAAAAAACAGAAAAACAACAAGGAAATCCCGGAAGACGACTTCTTCAGGATGCAGGAGGAGGCCCAACACGCCACAGACAGGTTCATCAAACAGATCGATGAAATCCTGGCTGAAAAAGAAAAAGAGGTCATGGCGGTTTAAGAGCCGTTACGAGATAAATGCTTTTCTGATTATTTCGTTACAGCGCCTTATGCCGTTCTTGCTAGCCAATTGACAACAGTATCGGGTTACAACCTCTTGATCATTTCCTTCCTGTCCACCCCTTGCCTCAGGCGGTTGCAAGCTGTAGCCCGCTGAAAACCGAGAAAGTCCCATGCCCAAGTTCGACATCGCCGCCCTACCCCGTCATATCGCCATCATTATGGATGGCAATGGCCGCTGGGCCGAGCAGCAAGGCAAGCCCCGCATCATGGGCCACCGGGCCGGGGTCGAATCTGTACAGGATATCGTCCGTACCGCTCGGGAACTCGGCATAGGCGTGCTCACCCTGTACGCTTTTTCCACGGAAAACTGGAAACGCCCGCCCCTTGAGGTGCAGGCTCTCATGGGGCTGCTCAAGTCCTTTCTGGAAAGCGAACTGGCCACCATGGTCCGCAACAATGTGAGCCTGCGCTGCCTGGGCCAAAAAGACCGCATCCCCCCGGAAGTCCGCAAGGTTATGGAACGGGTGATCCAAGAAACCGCAGGCAATTCAGGGCTGATCCTCAATCTCGCCTTGAGCTACGGCGGCAGGAGTGAAATCACCCAGGCGGTGCAGGCAATCGCCAAAAAATGCGTGGATGGAACTCTGACCCCCGAAGAGATTGACCAGGGAGTCCTGGAACAGCACCTGTACACCGCCGGCCTGCCGGATCCGGACCTGATGATCCGCACCGGGGGAGAAACACGTCTGAGCAATTTTCTCCTGTGGCAGGCATCCTACGCAGAGCTCTATTTCACGGAGATCCTCTGGCCGGACTTCAGAAAACAGGATCTGCTCACGGCCATTCTCGACTTCCAGAAACGGCAACGGCGTTTTGGCACAACAGGCGAGCAGGCGGAACAGACACCCGGCCATTGATCATACGCCGGTGGGACGGGCGATGACAGGAGCAGCATGAAACGACTCATTACCGGTGTTCTCGCAAGCGCGGCCTGGCTGCTCCTTCTTTTTCTGGGGCCATTCCCGCTATTCTGGCTGGCCATCACCGCCCTGGCCGGGGTAGGACTAGCCGAATACCTGACCATTGTCCTGCCCGGCCTCAACCGGCGCGCCAGAGTCCCCCTTATCCTCTTCGGCCTGTTGCCCCTGCTCGGCGCGTATTCCGGCGAAGCCACCGGCCTGCTCTGCGGTCTGAGCCTTGCCCTGGTCGCCCTTCTGCTCCACACCGTTTTCCGATACGCCGCTCTTGCCCAGCCCTATGAAGTTATCAGCCGCGGGGGATTCGGCTATCTTTACCTCGGCCTGTGCAGTGCCTATCTCATCCTGCTCATGGCCTTGCCCCAGGGCCGCGCCTGGCTGCTGCTCCTCACCGCCATCACCGCAGCCTCGGACACCGCCGCCTTCTATACCGGCAGCAAATTCGGCAGGCACAAACTCTGCCCTGCCATCAGCCCGGGAAAAACCTGGGAAGGCTTTGCCGGCGGCCTGGCGGGCAGCCTTGGCGCAGCGCTCCTTGTCCGGCATTTTTTTCTGCCCGAACAAGGTCTGCTCTGGATATGTGGCATCGTCCTCCTGCTGGGCTGCCTCGGCGCGGCCGGGGATCTTTCCGAATCGGTCATCAAGCGGGCCTTCGGCGTCAAGGATTCAGGCAGCCTCCTGCCGGGACACGGCGGCTTGCTGGACCGCATCGACTCCTTGCTGCTCACCGCGCCGGTGCTCTATTATCTGCTGTATTTTGGGGCAAAACTGTGTTTGATGTAAACTATGCGGTTGCACTCCACGGCTGACCGTTATTTTTGAAGAGAACAGAAAAAACCATGAAAAATATTTCCTTGCTTGGCTCAACCGGCTCAATCGGCCGCAATGTGCTGGAAGTGGTCCGCCAGTTTCCCGGACGCTTCCGCATCGTGGGTCTGGCCGCAGGCACAAATGGCCGCCTGTTGCGCGAGCAGATCGAGGCCTTCAATCCGGAAAAGGTCTCCATCGGGGAGACAAAACTGGCCGGCGAACTGGCCCAGAGTCTGCCCCCCGGCTGGTCTGAAAAGATAGTGACCGGTAAGGCAGGCAATGTTGCCGTTGCCACTCTGCCTGGCGCCGATACGGTTGTTTCCGCCATCGTCGGCGGCGCCGGATTCACCCCCACCATGGCCGCCATCGAAGCCGGAAAGAACATCGCCCTGGCCAACAAGGAAACCCTGGTCATGGCCGGTCATCTGGTCATGGCTGCGGTTAAACGCTGCAAGGTGACCCTGCTGCCCATCGACAGCGAACACAGCGCCATAGCCCAGGCGCTGGAGGCTGGGAAAAGAACGGATGTCAGCAAACTCATCCTCACCGCCTCGGGCGGGCCGTTCCGCAATCTGGCCGAGCGCGACCTCTGGGCAGTCACCCCGGAACAGGCCCTGGCCCATCCCAACTGGGACATGGGCAGAAAAATTTCCATCGACTCCGCCACCCTGATGAACAAAGGGTTGGAGGTGATCGAGGCCCGCTGGCTGTTCGACATCGAAGTCGAAGACATCGAGGTGCTCATCCACCCGCAGAGCATCGTCCATTCCATGGTGGAATACGTCGACGGCTCGGTGGTCGCCCAGCTTGGCGTCCCGGACATGCGCATTCCCATTGCCTATGCCCTCTCCTACCCGGAACGGTTGCGGATGAATCTGCCGCGCTTGAACCTGGCGCAGGCATCGGATTTAAGTTTTTCCCGGCCGGATTTTGAAAAATTTCCCGCCCTGAAACTCGCCTATCAGGTATGCAAACGGGGCGGCAGCCTGCCTGCCGTGCTCAATGCCGCCAACGAAGTGGCTGTTGAGGCCTTTCTCGCCGGCGCCATCCGCTTTCCGGAAATCGCCCTGGTGGTTGGCGAAACGGTGAGCCGTCTGCCCCGTGAAGAGGCGACCACTCTGACCGCGATCCTTGACGCCGACCTTGCCGCCCGGATGCAGGCGGCCTCGATTATCGAAGCCTTGCGCATGCAAACCCAACAACGCCTCGGCAAAGACGTTCTCAGCCCGGAGCTGCCGCCCGGACACACAACCTTAACCATCTGAAGAGACTATGAACTCTATCCTTGCCTTTCTCCTCGTCCTTGGCCCCCTGATCTTCATCCACGAATTCGGCCATTTTCTCTGTGCCAAGCTGTTCGGCATCCGGGTGCTCAAGTTTTCCCTGGGGTTCGGCCCCAAGGTATTCGGCCGCACCTTCGGCGACACCGAATATCTGGTGAGTGCCTTCCCCCTCGGCGGCTACGTGAAGATGTACGGCGAGAGCCTCACCGATGAGGTGGCCAGCGATCAGGAAGGCTTTTCCTTTTCGCACAAGGCGATCTGGCAGCGCTTTTTGGTGGTCTTTGCCGGTCCGCTCTTCAATCTCGTCTTCGCGGTTCTGATCTTCTCGACCCTCTTTGCGGTGACGGGCATTTCCCAACCGGTCAGTGAAGCAAGGATAGGCGGGGTCACCGTGGATTCTCCGGCAGCCAAGGCCGGACTCGCAACAAACGATCTTATCCTGAGCATCAATGACGCCCCGGTCCAGGAATGGGCCGATGTTGCGCGCCTTATCAAGCTCAGCGCCGGAAACCCAGTGACCCTCGTGGTCCGGCGGGGCGAGCAGACCCTGACCCTTACCGGGCAGCCGAAAATGGAACAGGACAAGAACATCTTCGGCGAGGTAATCGATACCCGCTATATGCTCGGCATCCGGGTGGCCGACGAACTGATTCCTATTTCCCTGGGCGAGGCCGTGCAGATCGGAGCGCTGCACACCTGGACCCTGATCAAGATTACCCTTCTCGGCATCGTCAAGATCATCCAGAAGGTAGTCCCGGCCAGCGAACTCGGCGGCCCCATCCGCATCGCCCAGATCGCCGGCCAGCAGATGGCCGCGGGCTGGGTCAACCTGCTGCATTTCACCGGCCTTCTCAGCGTCAGCCTCGGGGTGCTGAATCTTTTCCCCATCCCCATCCTCGATGGCGGGCATCTCGTTTTTTTCGCGGTTGAGGCCATCCGCCGCAAACCCCTGAGCGTGGAAACCAGGGAACGTCTCCAGATGATCGGCCTGGTACTGCTCGTTTCCCTGATGCTCTTTGTCTTCTACAACGATTTCCGTTTCCTCGGCAACGGGGGCTGATCCAGACAATGCCCCCCTCTTCCGCAGCCGACCCGGTTATTCTCGCCCTGGAAACCGCCACCACCTGCGGCAGCCTGGCCCTGGTGGCGGAAGGCCGCTGCCTGGCCGAGTATTCCCTCAACGCCTCCTCCTCGCATTCCCGCCGGTTGCTGGCCGGGATAGACTGGCTCCTTGCCCAGGGTGAGCTGAGCTGGCCCCAAATCAGCGCCATTGCCGTGGGTCTCGGCCCCGGCAGCTTTACCGGCCTGCGCATCGCCTTGAGCACGGCCAAGGGATTATGCCTGGCTGCGGATAAACCGCTCATCGGCGTAGGAACCTTGGATGGCCTCGCCAGCCAGTTTCCCTATTGCTCCCTGCCCATCTGTCCGGTGATCGATGCCCGAAAAAAAGAGATCTACACCGCCCTCTACCGCTGCAACCGGCAGGGGATTGCGGAACAAACCCTCGGCCCCATGGTCATCAAGCCGGAGCGGCTACAGGAATTCATCACCACTCCCACCCTGCTGGTAGGCGACGGCCTGCCCCTGTATGGCCCGATGCTCAAGGAGCTGCTGGGGGACTTGGCTCTGCTGGCGCCTACGGAGACCTGTTTTGCCAGGGCAGCAAGCATTGGTGCCGCAGCCTGGCACCTCTTCCGGCAGGGCGCCTTCCTGGACCCGGCCACGGCGGTGCCCATCTATGTGCGGGCCTCGGACGCGGAACTGCAGTTTGGTGAAAAGAAGGTGCAGAGGTAAAGCGGAAGTGCCGTTCCAGACGGCGGTCGGATGGTTTTTTGCCGAAGGTTTTCGGCCTCAGCGGGCCGGGACCAGGACCAGGTCGAAACTTGCGCCGCTCTTTCCGGCTTCTGGGTAGTGCTGGCTCGATCTATTGGGAATGATAAATCTTCCCGCCTAAAGGCGGGGGCTTTAACCTTTTTTGAGACCAGTAAGGTGTCCCCCGAATTTCCCCTGGCAACCTTGCAAGTATGACACGGCTAGAAATCTTTTTAAATAAGGAAGTATTTTTTTGGTCGATACTCTTTCTCTAAAAGAACGAAGCGAGCGTATGTCCAGGATTCGAGGCAAGGATTCGAATCCTGAAATGAAATTGCGTCGTCTCGTTCATGGGTTGGGTTTTCGTTATCGTCTGCATGTCAAGGATCTCCCAGGAAAACCAGATTTGGTTCTTCCAGCAAGACACGCGGTAATCTTCATGCACGGATGCTTTTGGCATCGGCACGAAGGATGCAAACTCGCGAGATTGCCAAAATCGAGACTCGATTTTTGGCAGGCAAAGTTGGAAGCAAACAGACATCGAGACCTTTCCCATCAACAACAATTGCTTGAG
>JAZDIS010000065.1:0-2802 GCA_043804705.1 Pseudomonadota bacterium
ACCCGTTCCCATTCCGCACACGGAAGTTAAGCCTCTCAGCGCCGATGGTACTGCCAGGGAAGCTTGGTGGGAGAGTAGGTCGCCGCCGATTCTTTTTTGTTGTAAAACCCTTCCCCTTAAAAGGAAGGGTTTTTTTTTGCCCTGTCCGCTCTTCCTCCCGTATTTTTCCGCCCCCATTCCCCCTGCACCACAATTCCAAATTTTTTCCAAAAAATCTGATAGAATGGATGGGACGGAAAAATTAAAGAATATTCTCTGATTCGGGAAGAATATTCTTTAATTCTGTTCCCTTCTTTGGTTGTGGTTGTTCATACCCCCGCGATATTCCGACGGATATTTTCGTGGCATGCTCCTTGCTCTATTACGTGCCAGTCGCGGGGCGGAATCTGGACAACGCCGGGGTTCCTCCTTGGTTTTTTCTATAAACATGCACGATGAGGTGGGAAAATGAAAAAAATAGCAGCGGTTGCCCTTATTCTTCTGATGAGTGCAGGGCTTGTTTGGGCCAAGGACTATGAGATCCAGAAAAAGGCCGGAGATCTGAGCGTGGTGGTGAAGATGGACAAAAATCCCGCGGTCATGGGCGAAAACGGGATTACCGTAAACGTAAAGGATTCTGCGGGCAAGGAGATCACGGATGCGGGGGTGAAGGTGGAGTATTCCATGCCTGCCATGCCGGGAATGCCGCCGATGAATTACGGCTCGGTGCTTGCCTTGAATAAGAATGTCTATCAGGGGAAATTGAATTTTTCCATGGCCGGCCCTTGGGGTATCGTGGTGAAGATCGTGCGCGGCGGCAAGACCGTGTCAACCAAGTTCAGCGTTGATGTGCAATAGCCTCTGGGCGAAGGGAGGGGACAGCGTATGGGATTTGCTTTCGGGGTGAGGAAAATGTTTTTTGCCCTGTTTGCCGCAGGGGCTTTTCTGTTTGTCCAGCCGGTCACGGTTCGGGCTGGGGAACTGCAGTTGCAGGGTCTCATCAATGAGGCCCTGCAGGCCAGCCCCGAGATCCAAGCGGCCCGGGCAAAAGCAGCGGCCTCCGGCTTTCGGGTGCCCCAGTCGATGAGTCTGCCTGACCCCATGCTCATGGTAGGCTACCAGAATGAAGGGACGAGCCGCTTCACCTTTAACGAGGCGGCTGACTCTCAGTATCTTTTTTCGGCCTCCCAGCTCTTTTTTTTTCCAGGCAAACGGGCTTTGAAGGGAGAGGCCGCAGCCAGGGAAGCGGATAGCCTTTCCGCCTCTGCCGACTCGGTGCGGCTGCGGACCATCGCCACGATCAAGGAACTCTACTATGATCTGTTCCTTGCCCACAGGAGCATGGATCTGGTCAAGGAGAAAGGTGTTCTCCTCCACAAGGTCGAAGACGCCGCCCTGGCACGGTACGCCTCTGGGGGAGGCATGCAGCTGGACGTCCTCATGGCGCAGACCGAGAAGTACATGCTTCTTGAACAGGAAGAGATGCTGCAGCAGAATATTCAGACCCTGGAGGCCATGCTGAACTCCACGGTGGGCAGGGATCAGGCCGCCCCCCTGGACCGGCCCTCGGCACCCTCATTTACCCCGTATCCCCATGCCCTGCCCGAACTGATTGCCGCAGCCCACGAGAATTCTCCGGAGATCAAGGCCAGGGAGAAGATGGTGGCCTCGACCAATGCCCGGGTACGGGTGGCGGAAAGAGAGTATTATCCGGATATTACCGTTACCGGCAATTATGGCCTGAAGGGCTCGGCCTTTGAGAATATGGATATGTGGAGCCTGAGCACCACCCTAAATATCCCCCTGTATTACACCACTAAACAGCGCCCCGCCGTCCATGAAGCCGAAGCCTCTCTGAGCGAGGCAAAAAATGAGCTGCAGGCAGTGCGCTTGCGGCTCTCAGCCGCAATTCGGGAGAACTATGCCTTGTTGCAGACCACCGAGCGGCTGATGGAGCTTTACCGGCATGGTCTCAGCCAGAAAATCCATCAGGACTTTCAGGCGGCCATGGCCTCGTACGCCACAGGCAAGACCGACGCCCAGAGTGTGATCTCCCGGCTTAAAACCATTACCGAGATTGAGACCTCCTATTGGGGGCAGCTGGTGGCGAGAGAGAAGGCAAGGGCTCGGCTGGAGGCCTTAACGGGAAGCACGGAGGAAGGGCGACAATGAATAAGAAGAACAGCATGATCATGGTGGTTCTTTTTCTTTTTATAGCGGGGGCGATCTTTGCCGGGCTTTTCGGCAGGGGAATTTTTCGTGAAAAGGGCCGGGGGGAGACGGAGCAGGCAGCGGCTCCCCCCGGGCACCAGGGACACGGCGGCGTCCCTGCTCAGCCGCAAGCAGCGCCGCCTTCCTCTGGGGGAACTGAAGGCGGCGCAGTTTTTCCGGAAGAAACGCAGACCGTGGAGATCCCGGAAGCAGGCCAGCGGTTCATCGGGGTGAAAACCACCGCTGCTGCGGAAAAACCCCTGCAGCGGACCATCCGGACCGTGGGCCGTGTCGAGTATGACGAAAGGAGGATCGCCACGGTCAACACCAAGATCGAGGGCTGGATCGAACACCTCCGGGTCGATTACACGGGCAGATATGTGAGAAAAGGCGAGGTGCTGGCCGAGATCTACAGCCCGGAACTGGTTGCCGGCCAGCAGGAATACCTCAATATCCTCAAGTGGTCGCGGCATGGTGCTGCTCCTGCCGGAGCCGAGGACGCCTCGACCATGAACCGGATGCTGGCGCAGGATGCCGAGGCCATGCGCCATGCCGCCCGGCAGCGGTTGCGGTTTTTCGATATCTCCGAGGCCCAGATCCGCAAGATCGAGG
>JAZDIS010000066.1:0-8603 GCA_043804705.1 Pseudomonadota bacterium
GCACCTGTGGCAGAGTAAATTTCCTCACCCCGCGACGCCTCATTTCAGGTGGTCGTTTTCCCGCCGGAATGCTGGTCGCTTTCGCAGCGGATTAGTGGTCGTTTTCGCCGGAATACGCAGTCAGCTGGGGTTGAGCACATAGTTGACCGCCGCATAGGCGGCTTAGAAATGCTGCACCGACTCCACCGTGCCGCTGGACAACGTTGACCGCCGCATAGGCGGCTTAGAAATGGGCAGCGGCGCGAAAGATCATAGATTGCCTGTTGACCGCCGCATAGGCGGCTTAGAAATGGTAATCCAGCGCCTCGCGCACCTGCTGGTCGTTGACCGCCGCATAGGCGGCTTAGAAACTGATGCAGACCCGGAATCATTAACCGTTCGCGGTTGACCGCCGCATAGGCGGCTTAGAAAAGGTTGCCCAGCAACGGGACCACCATCATCGGGTTGACCGCCGCATAGGCGGCTTAGAAAGCCGGATCGACGTGCTGTCGTACGGCGCGGTGGTTGACCGCCGCATAGGCGGCTTAGAAATTCTCGACGCCTACAACTCCGGCTTCGTCACTGTTGACCGCCGCATAGGCGGCTTAGAAATTGCGTAGCCTCTGGCCAAACGGATGCTTAACGTTGACCGCCGCATAGGCGGCTTAGAAAGGTCTGCCGGACGCCGACTTTGCCGGAGAGCTGTTGACCGCCGCATAGGCGGCTTAGAAATCATAAAAACCCTCCAAAATTTTATCTATTATGTTGACCGCCGCATAGGCGGCTTAGAAATACGAAGCAGTTCTCTTGAATTTAAACCTTTAGTTGACCGCCGCATAGGCGGCTTAGAAAAGTGTCCGCACTGCCCCACGTCGAGCCGAAACGTTGACCGCCGCATAGGCGGCTTAGAAATTGCTGTGCATGGCACAGGGGTCAGGCTTGACTTACTGACATTATGTGCTGCCCTTTATGGAAAAGACCAAGGCGCCATGTAGTCAGGTTTTGCAACCCAGCATCTGGTTTCATTCTTGGCATTTGCTGCATTCATTCATGTCGATGAGGTCGTCCGGTCCCAAGATACGGTGGATGTGAGTTAGCTCTTTTCCAACCAGCCAATTTTCTTGACTTCTTATTTTTTGTAGTTACATGCATTACATGCAGCTTACCTTCGACCCCGCCAAGAACGCAAAAAAATATCGCCGAACGAGGATTACCATTCCGCATGGCGGAGGAAGTCGAATGGAGCCAAGCGGTTATCATCGAAGATACGCGCAATGATTACGGCGAAAGGCGATGGCGGGCATTCGGGTATATCGGCGAACGGCTGTTTGCTGTAGTCTTCACCACAAGGGGAGACGCCATGCACGTTATCAGTCTTCGCAAGGCAAACGAAAGAGAGGTTAAAAGATATGGCAACCGGAATAAGTAAAAAAATCAATCCCGCAAGGATCGACGAAGAAAACCCGGAGTGGACCCAGGAAGATTTTAAGCAAGCACGCCCTGCAGGGATGGTGCTGCGAGAAATATTCCCCTCCGAAGTGGCCGAGGCCATGCTCACCCCGAAAAAAGGCAGGCCAGCGGGTAGCGGCAAGAAAACAGCCGCCACGCTGCGTTTCGATAATGACATTCTGGCCGCGTTTCGGGCAACGGGGAAAGGATGGCAAACTCGCATGAACAAAGCCCTGCGGGATTGGCTACAAGAACACACGCTCGCATGATGAAAGCGGCTTCCTGGAAAACAATGGTCAGCACCTAGGCTTGACTTCACTGTTGCTCAGGTGTTCCCCGGCACACATGGAAAGAAAAATGGTCAAGGGCTTCGATAATGTTCTGCTCCGCCTGGGCCATGGTCGTGCAATGGGTAAAAACATCCGGAATCCGGGCCGGTGCCTTTTTTACTAAAAAAAAACAGGCGGTCGACGAGGATTACTGCGCGGAGAGCTGCTCGAAGATCTGTTCTTTCATGTCGATGAGGTCGTCCGGCCCCAGATGCAGTTCAACCAGCACGGTCTCGTTGAGTTCGCTCCATTCCTCAGGATCCCATTCGCCGTCGATGATCCGGTCCATCAAACCGATGGAATAGCCGAAGGTGTAGGCGAGGTAGTCGGCGACGTTGGTCAGGGCGATGAGCTTGGCCGGCACGGTGCCTTGACCGGTGAGGTCGGAGGTGTGGTGGTGGATGATGGTTTTGCATACCGCCTCTGGCAGCGACCAGGTCTTGGCCAGCAGCCCCCCCACCACGCAGTGGTCCGAGCCGATCAGGGCATCCTCCTCCTGGATGATGTCGCGCTTGTGACTGAGGGCGGCATGGGTGAAGGCCTGGTAGGCCGGGCTGCGTTTCAGCAGCATCGGGATGGCGCAGTCGTGGAACAGGCCGGTCATGTATGCCATGTCCGGGGTGATGTCTTCGGTGGTCAGGATGCCGCGCATGGTTTTGGCCAGGGATTCCGCTGCCACTGCGGTGTGCAGGGAATGATCCCAGAAAATCTTGTCCGCTGCGGTGCCGCCGCCCAAGGCGTCCTGCAGACAGGCGGTGAGTACCACCTTGCGGAAATTTTCCAGCCCCATGTAGGTGAGGGCCTGGACAATGGATTCGCACTTGCGGGCCAGACCGAAGAACGGGGAGTTGATGACGTTGATCACCTTGGCGCTGATGGAGGCGTCCTGGGTCACCAGGTTGCCGATGCGCCCGAAGTCGGGATGTTCGGCGCGCATTTCCTTGTTGATTTCGATGACGATGGTGGGCTGGGACGGCAGCTTGATCTTGCTGACGATCTGCCTGGCGTGATCAAGGCGCTGGGCGTTGAAATCAATGGTGCTCAAGGTGTGCGCTCCGTTGCGATTGGTTGGGAAAGGCATGGGCGGGCGACAAGCCGTTTATGATATCTCGGCAATGGTAGCATGTTTCCAAAAGGTTACGAAGGAAAAAATGGGCAAGGCCTGAGGGCACAGGCATCTGAACCATGCTTAACCGCTATCCGGCAGGGCGGCTCGGCAACGACACTTTCGAGTTATAGCCTTGGCCTTCGGGGCCTGACCTCCTCCTGCCGAAATCCCGGTGGGGGTCAGGCCCCTGAACAGCACCCGGAAAGATGAGCGCAATGGTGGTTTTTTAAAAAAAAATTATTTTTTATTTTTCATGTAATATCAAGCAGTAATGCACGTCCGCTCTTCTCTCTCGCATGAATTTTTTTTTCTTTCCTGTTAGCCTGTACTCTCCACGGCAAACCGAGCCCTATTTGAAGGAAATTATGTAATTATCCAGCGTAACACGAAAAATGGCGCATCTGCCGTGCTGCTGGATCGTTGCGAAATGTATGACAGGGAGCTGCCCCATGAATCTTTCCGGATTGTATATTCAGCTTTTCAGTATCCATGGTTTGATCAGAGGTGTGTCGCCGGAGCTTGGCCGCGATGCGGATACGGGCGGTCAGGTGAAATATGTGCTGGAGCTGGCCCGCTGCCTGGCGGCCCACCCGGAGGTTGCCCAGGTTGACCTCATAACCCGCTTGATTGTCGATAAAGCCGTTTCCTCCGATTATTCCCGCCCCATCGAACCGCTCTCGGAAAAGGCGAGGATTGTCCGTATCCAGTGCGGCGGCCGTAAATACATCCGCAAGGAACTGCTCTGGCCCCATCTTGACGAGATGGTGGACAAAACCCTCAAGTTCATTAAGGCTTTCGGCCGGGTGCCAGATGTCTTTCACGGGCATTACGCCGATGGGGGCTATGTCGCCGACGAACTGGCGAGAATCTTCGGCTCCCCCTTCATCTTCACCGGCCACTCCATGGGGGCCCACAAAAAAAAGACCCTGCTTGAAGAAGGGTTGACCGGCGAGGAGGTCAACCATCGCTACCATATCGACCACCGGATTCTGGTGGAAGATCGGATCATCAAGGATGCCGAGCAGATTTTCGTCAGCACCAATCACGAAATCGACAAGCAGTATTCCCTGTACGCCAATTTCAAGGCCGGCCGTTATCAGGTGAATCCGCCGGGCATCGACGTGGAAACCTTCTACCCCCACTATGCTCCCCAACTGGACGCGGATGCCGGCGATGAAATCACCAGGCAGGCCAGGGTGGTGCTGCTTCGTGAGCTCCACCGCTTCTGGGTTTCCCCGGAAAAGCCTTTTATCCTCGCCCTCTGCCGGCCGGACCAGCGCAAGAATATTGCCGGGCTGGTCACGGCCTACGGGGAGGACAAGGAGCTGCAGGCCATTGCCAACCTGGCCATCTTTGCCGGAATCCGCAAGGATATTGCCGAGATGGAGGAGAATGAACGCAATGTGCTCACCGAGATGCTGCTCCTCATGGACCGTTACGATCTCTACGGCAAGCTGGCCATTCCCAAAAAACACAATTTTTCCATCGAGGTTCCGGAACTGTACCGGCTCTGTGCCGACAGCTACGGGGTCTTTGTCAACTCCGCCCTGGTGGAACCCTTCGGCCTGACCCTGATCGAAGCCGCCTCCTGCGGCCTGCCCATTGTCGCCACCCGGGATGGCGGGCCGACCGACATCATCGCCAACTGTGACAACGGGATTCTGATCGACCCCACCAACAGCCGGGAGATTGCCTCCGCCTGTAAAAGCATCCTGGTGGACAAGGATCTCTGGCAGAGGTATTCGCAAAACGGCATCAACCGGGTGCAGGGCCATTATTCCTGGCCTTCGCATTGCGAGCGGTCCCTGGCGGCCATTGCAAAAGTGAGAACCGAGATGCCGGCTGTCCCGCAATCGGAAGCAAGCGGCAGGAAAACCGCCATCGGCAAACGGCTCGCTGCGGTAAACCGCATGCTGATCAGCGACATCGACAATACCCTGATCGGCGATGACGAATCCTTGCTGGAGCTTCTTGCCCTGCTCAAGGCCAATGCCGGAAATATCTGCTGGGGCGTGGCCTCCGGCCGCTGTCTGGCAAAAACCGTGCATATTCTTGAGGAACATGCGGTGGAACGGCCGGATATTCTCATCTGCTCTGTGGGCACTGAAATCTACTACGGCTCGTCCCTTACCCCGGACAAGGGGTGGCTGCGCCATATCGCCTATCGCTGGCGGCCTGAGGAGATCAGGGAGCGCTTGAGGGGGCTGGACTTCCTGGAGATTCAGGAGCCTGAGATGCAAAAACCCTTCAAAATCAGCTATTATATGGAAGACAAGCCGGAATTGCTGGCCATGGTGCACCAGACCCTCCAGACCAAAAAAATCCGCTATCACCTGGTCTATTCCCACGGCGAGTTTCTTGATATCCTTCCCTACCGGGCTTCCAAGGGCAAGGCGATCCGCTATCTCAGCTACAAATGGAACATCCCCCTGGCCGATGTAATGGTCTGCGGGGATTCCGGCAACGACGCCTCCATGCTCCGCGGAGACACCAACGGCCTGGTGGTGGCGAATTACAGCAAGGAGCTGGAAACGCTCCGGGGTATGCGGCGGATCTTTTTCAGCAAGAAAGAATATGCGGCGGGAATCATCGACGGGATGCGCCATTACGATTTTATCGGAGGACCAAGCGATGGCTGATACTCTGAACCATTTCATCGATGAACAGGAAGCGCCCTTTCTGCTGGGATTCATTTTTTCCATCCCCGTGCCGGAAACCTCCATTCTGCTCCGTAACGGCATCCTGCTCGCCTTTGAGATCTGGAGCAAGGAGCAGGGCAAGGCGGAATTGCTCCCCGGTTCCTGGCGGTTTTTGCGCAAGGTTCAGGAGATTCTCTGCCTGCCGGAGGAGCGGATCGCGGTCTACCGCCACCGGAAAGCCAGCTGCCGTTTTTTTGTCATGAAAAAGGAGAGCGAGGAACTGTCGCTCCTGAACGCCCGGGATTTTCTCTCCGTCAAGGAGCGGCTTGTCAATCCGGGGTTGCCGGCGCAGCAGAGAACCATGGAGTTGAATCTCGCCCCGTTTTACGATTATGGGCCGAGCCTGAAGGATCCCAATACCATCGGGCACGGCATCCGGCATCTCAACCGCTACCTTTCCGCCAACCTGGCCAGCCAGCCGGAAAAATGGCAAAAAGCCCTGTATGAATTCCTCAAGCTCCACCAACTGCACGGGGTGCAGCTCCTGCTGGACGGCGGTGTCATCCGCAACGTCGGGGAGCTGGAAACCGCCCTGGAATACGCGATGGACGCGGTGGAGCGAACCAGCGGCCGCGAGGATATGCTCCGGTTGCAGAACAAGCTGCGGCCCCTGGGATTTCTGGACGGGTGGGGCAGCAGCCCGGCCCGGATTCTGGAGACCATGAATCTGCTGCAGGATATTCTCGAGCAGCCCAACGAGGAAACCCTGGAGGAGTTTCTGGCCAGAATCCCCATGGTTTCCAAGGTGGCCCTGATCTCGCCGCACGGCTGGTTTGCCCAGGAAAACGTCCTTGGCCGTCCGGACACCGGCGGGCAGGTTGTGTATGTCCTTGACCAGGCCAAGGCCCTGGAGCGATTTCTTGCCGATGATCTGAGGCATGCCGGTTTGGATATTGATCCGATGATTCTCATTGTCACCAGGCTCATCCCGGACAACGAGGGCACCACCGTAAACCAGCGGCTGGAAAAGGTGTGGCAGACCAGGAATGTCTGGATTCTGCGGGTGCCCTTTAAAAAAGCAAACAACGAGGTGCTGGGCCACTGGCTTTCCCGCTTTACGGTGTGGCCGTATCTGGACCAGTTCGCCATTGATGTCGAAGCGGAGCTGCGCCGGGAGTTCGGCGGCAGGCCCGATCTTATCGTGGGCAACTATTCGGACGGCAATCTGGTGGCCACCCTGCTTTCCCGGAACATGGGGGTTACCCAGGGCAACATCGCCCATGCCCTGGAAAAATCCAAGTACCTCTTCAGCGATCTCCATTGGGAAAATTTCGAGGCGGAATACCATTTTTCCGTGCAGTTCATGGCGGATCTCATGGTCATGAATTGCGCGGATTTTATTATTTCCAGCACCTCCCAGGAGATCATCGGCACGGACCAGGTCATCGGCCAATATGAGTCGTACCAGTTTTTCACCATGCCCGGTCTGCTCAATGTGACCAGCGGCATCAACCTGTTTCACCCCCGCTTCAACGTCATTCCTCCCGGGGTTGATCCGGGAACCTTCTTTCCCCATACCCAGCAGAAAAGAAGGGAAAAGAAGCTGAGCCGGGAGCTCGATTCCCTCCTGTTCAGCCGGGAGGATGCGGACTGTCTCGGGCGCCTGGCCCGCCCGGATCTGCCGCCCATCTTCTCCATTGCCCGGCTGGACCGGATCAAAAACCTGACCGGCCTGGTCGAGGCCTACGGCAAGGACCGGGAGCTGCGGGCGCGGGCCAACCTGATTGTCATCGCCAGTGTCCTGGACCCGGAGCGCTCCCGGGACGGAGAAGAGGCGGAGGAGATCCGCAAGATGCACCGGCTGCTCGAGCAGTACGACCTCCATTCCAGTGTCCGCTGGGTCGGCAAGCTGCTTGGCAAGGAGGCCACCGGCGAAGCCTACCGGCTCATGGCGGATCGCCGGGGAATTTTTGTGCAGCCCGCCCTGTTCGAGGCCTTCGGCCTGACCATTCTGGAGGCCATGCACTCGGGGTTGCCGGTTTTCGTCACCATGTTCGGCGGGCCGGTGGAGATCGTCGAACACGGCAAGTCGGGCTTTCTCGTTAATCCGACCAATCCGGAGGCAATGACCGCTTCCCTGGCTGATTTTTTTGCGGGCTGTGCGGAAAACCCCAAATACTGGCAGACGATCTCCAGGGCCGGGTTAAAGAGAGCCCAGACCAACTTCACCTGGGAGCTGTATTGCCGGCAGTTAACCAGGCTCGCCAAGGTGCATGGGTTTTGGCGCTATTCTCAGTCCGAGCATGCCAAGGCGCGCATGCGCCAATGCTGGAACCATCTGTATCATCTCTACATCAAGGAGCGCTCCGCCGCTATTTCTCGTCAGTGAAGAGCCGGAGCTGTTCATGATAAACGGACCAGAATGGTTACGGATTCTGGCAACTAGCCCAGAGGACAAGAGAATATGGATCTGCTCAACGAATATCTGGGAGTAATTGAATGGCAATTGATCACCCAGACCGCTTTGAGGGTTGTGTTTCTGCTCTTTGTTGCCTGGTTTTTCAAGTCGCTGCTCACCAAGCTGCTGGGGAGACTGAAAAAACGCCTTCACGAGCGGGGTCAGGCCGCCCGCGAACCGCAGCTCGAAGCCGGCAAGCGGATTGAAACCCTGATCATGCTGGTCCGGCAGGGGGCGTTGTTCGTTATCTGGCTGATCGTCGGGCTGGTGCTCATGAAGGAACTCGGCGTTGAAATCGCTCCCTTTCTGGCCAGCGCCGGAATCGTCGGTCTGGCGGTGGGGTTCGGCGGCCAGAATCTGGTCCGGGATGTTATTTCCGGTTTTTTCATCATCCTGGAAGACCAGGTCAGGGTGGGCGACGTGGCGATCATCAACGGCACCGGCGGGTTGGTGGAAGAGATCAATTTTCGCACCATCATCCTCCGGGATCTCGGCGGCGTAGTGCATATCTTTCCCAATGGCACGATCAGTACCCTCAGCAACCTCACCAAGGAATGGTCCGCCTATGTCTTCGAGATCGGGGTGGCCTACCGGGAAAATACCGATGCGGTGGTCACGGTTCTGGAGGAGGTAGGCCGGGA
>JAZDIS010000067.1:0-2672 GCA_043804705.1 Pseudomonadota bacterium
GGCTGCCGGTAGAGTCCCATCTCGATGCTGGAATCAATTCCCTCCTGCCAGCCGACCCGAAAATCCTCATACAGGAAGTGAATCCCGAATTTTTCCGCCAGTTCTTCGCCCAGAGCCCGGATGGTCTCGTGGCGCTGGTAGCGGCTGTACAGCAGGGTGGTGCTGAAGGCCTCGGCTCCGAGCTCCCTGGCCTTTTTCGCCGTCGCCTCAAGGCGCATCCGGTAGCAGAGCGGGCAGCGATCCTCTTCGTGGAGCACGATCTTTCTCAGGTATTCCCTGAGTCCGTATTCTCGTTCGTATTCCACGGACAGCGAGGTCCGGCGCGCCAGATCCTCCAGGGAGTCGAGCCGCTGCTTGAACTCCCGGAAGGGATGGATGTTGGGGTTATGAAAATAGCCCTGCACGGCAAACCCCTGGTCGCGCAGGGCAGTGAGGGGAAAGATGGTGCAGGGGCCGCAGCAGAGGTGGAGGAGAACGGTCATTTTCCGGCCTAAGGCTTGTTGAGCTTGAACTGGCGTGGGCTGATGTTGAGCTTGGCGATCTTATAGTTGATGATCCTGAGGCTGGTGTCCAGCAGCTGCGCGGCCTTGGTCTGGTTGCCCTGGCTCTTTTTCAGGCTGTCGATGATCAGTTCCCGCTCGAAATTCTCTACCGCCGCGGCAAAGGAAACCGGGTTGCGTTCGCTCACCGATTCCGCAGTCTGTAGCGACGGGGGCAGATGGTAGCTTTTGATGGAATCCTCGTCGCAGATCAGCACCGCCCGCTCAATGCAGTTCTGGAGCTCCCGGACATTGCCCGGCCAGTGGTACTGGACCAGCAGATCGATGGCCGGAGTGGAGATGCGGCGGATCTGCTTGTTGTTTTCCTCGTTGTATTTCTGGAGGAAGAAGTCGGCCAGGAGCATGATGTCGGTGCGGCGCTCCCGCAGGGGCGGCAGGTAGATGGGGAAGACGTTGAGCCGGTAGTAGAGGTCTTCCCGGAAAGAGCCTTCTTCCACGGCCTTTTCCAGATCCTTGTTGGTGGCGGTGATCAGCCGGACATTGCATTTGATGGGGGCGATGCCGCCCAACCGCTGGAATTCGCGGTCCTGAACCACGTTGAGCAGCTTGATCTGCACGGCCTGGCTCAGTTCGCCGATTTCGTCAAGAAACAGAGTGCCGCCTTCGGCCAGTTCGAAACGGCCCTTTTTGGCGCTCTGCGCCCCGGTGAAGGCTCCCTTCTCGTGGCCGAACAGCTCACTTTCCAGCAGGGTTTCCGGAAGGGCCGAGCAATTGACCACCACGAACGGCGCCTTGGCCCGCTTGCTGTTGTGATGGACAGCCTTGGCCACCATGGTCTTGCCGGTGCCGGATTCGCCGCGGAGCAGGATGGTGGCGTTGGAGTCCGCCACCCGGTGGATCATCTCGAACACCTCCTGCATCCGGTTCGAGTTGCTGACGATGCTGGCCACCCGGTATTTTTCGGAAAGCTCCCGCCGCAGTTGGGTGTTTTCCTGCTCCAGCCTCTCCCGCTCCTGGTTCACCGCCTGGATGCGGATCACGGTCTGGGCGATGAGGCCAGAGAGCACGGTGAGAAACTGGAGGTCCTTTTCAAAGTCGAGGCCCTCCTGATAGTTGCGGTCCACGCTCAGAGCGCCGATGGTATTGGCCCCGTGCTTGATGGGCACGCAGAGAAAGGAGAGGGCTTCCTGATTTTTTTCGGCCCTGGCCCTGGTTTTGTTCAAGAAAAGCGGTTCCTGGCTGATCTGGGGCACCACGATGGGGGAGCCGCTGGCCACCACCCGGCCGGTGATGCCTTCGCCGAATTTATAGATCCCGCGTTTCCGGGCTTCGGCGGTCATGCCGGGGGCCACCTCGGTTTCGATCTGGCCGGTGAGCGGGTTGGCGATGGTTACCGCCCCGTTGCCCAGGCTGGTGCGGGCGGCCAGCACGGTGAGGCTTTCTTCCAGGCATTTGCGCAGGTCATCCGACGAGGCCAGGGCTCTGGTTATCTCGTACAGGGTGGCCAGATCGATGATCTCGCGGTTGTTTTCAGGCATGGGTTCTCCCAAGGGGATTTCTTACGGTTTGGTATGCGTCTTTTTGTAAAGCGCAGGCCATTGTAACAAATTTGTCTGATATTGCATCTGAAATGTGCAGGGCGAGGAGGTGCTGCGGATTCTGCCTACAAACCGCGGGCAAGACAGGTAGGCCGGATGGTGCAGCCCAGGCCGCCAAGGGGCAAAAGACGCATGGCCGTCAATTCAGCAAGGTTTGGAGACAAAGACCGTTGCGGCCAGATCCGCCACGGTCACTGAGGCGCCGCGCACCGGCTGTCCCTTGGTTTCGCTTACGATATCCCGCGGAGATGAGGCGGCGGTGTCGATCAGCCGGTGCCAGAGCCTGCCGGCCGGCGGCGCCGGGATGATGAAGGTGGCGGGGGTGTGCCCGCCATTGAGCATTACGAAAAAATCATCGTCGCGCCGCACCCCCGCAGTGGTTCCATGCAGGACAAAGGCAAGGGTCTTGCAGGCAGCCGACCAGTCCGGTCGTCCCGGAGTGGTCGACTGCCATTCGATTTCCGGGTTCTTGTCCGTGGCGGGGAAAAAATCGGTGCGGTGGAAGACCGGGTGTCTTTTTCGTAAACCGATGAGCTGGGTGAAGAATCGCAGCAGGCCATGGTTTTGCTCCGCC
>JAZDIS010000068.1:0-2172 GCA_043804705.1 Pseudomonadota bacterium
CTCTCCCTCAGGGAGAGGGTTGGGGTGAGGGAAACTCCATCAATACAGCGGAAATCCGTTCAAGCACAGCATCAAGTTCACCCAATATCTCATGATTCCAGAAGCGGATAACTCTGTATCCCAAATATTCCAGTCTTGCTGTCCGCACGGCATCGTAGGCCTTTTGTTCCGTGTGCTGCCCCCCATCGGCCTCAATGATCAGCTTTGCCTCAACACAGATGAAATCAACGATATAAGAGTCAATGACCACTTGGCGACGAAACTTGTAGCCGTTGAGATGACGGGCCCGGAGGTGCTGCCAGAGCATTTTTTCAGACTCGCTGGATTGTCGGCGTAAGGCGCGAGCCCGGGTCAGCAGCTTTTTGGGTGCCCTCTCCCTGTCCCTCTCCCGGGGGGAGAGGGGATCTTTCCTTCCCGTGGCGCAAGCATTTTGCGATCCCATCACACCTTTCTCGGATCAAAGGTTTCCCGCAATGCTTCACCGATAAAGATCAGCAGGACCAGGGTGCCAACCAGCACCCCGAAGGTGGTCAGGGAGAGCCACCACGCCTCGATGTTGTTCTTGCCCTGGGCCAGCAGCTCGCCGAGACTCGGGGTGGGGGGCGGCACGCCGAGCCCCAGGAAATCGAGGCTGGTCAGGGCCAGGATCGAGCCGCTCAGGCGGAAGGGCAGGAAGGTGATCACCGGGGTCATCCCATTGGGGAGCAGGTGGCGGAACATGATGGTGATGTTGCCCACGCCCAGCGCCTTGGCCGCCTTGACGTAATCGAGGTTGCGGCCCTTGAGGAACTCGGCCCGCACGTAATCGGCCAGCCCCATCCAGCCGAAGACCGAAAGCAGGATCAGGAGCAGGAGCACGCTGGGCTTGAAGATCGAGGCGAAGATGATCAGCAGGTACAGCTCGGGCATGGCGCTCCAGATCTCGATGAAGCGCTGCATGAACAGATCGGTGCGCCCGCCGAGATAGCCCTGCACCGCCCCGGTGATGATGCCGATGAACGTGCCGATCAAGGTGAGGGCAAAGGCGAAAAGCACCGAGAGGCGAAAGCCGTAGAGCAGCCGGGCCAGGACATCGCGGCCCCGGTCGTCGGTGCCCAGATAGTTGGTGCTGTCGGGCGGGGAGGGCACCGGCTGGTTGAGCTGGAGGTTGATCGAGGCGTAGCTGTGGGGGTTGGGCGCAAACAGGGCGTGGTTGGCGCCGCTGGTGAGCCGCTGACGGATAAAGGGGTCCTGATAATCGGTCTCGGTGTCAAACTCCCCGCCGAAGGTGGTTTCCGGGTATTCCGTAAGCAGGGGGGAATAAAGGCTCCCCTGGTAGGAAACCAGCAGCGGTTTGTCGTTGCTGAGAATCTCCGCGCCTAAGGAGAGGAGAAAGCAGAGGGAAAAAAGAATGAGGCTGTAATAGCCACGCCTGTTGGCCTTGAATCGCCGCCAGCGCCGGGAGGAGAGTTTTTGTGGCTTCAAATTCATGGGGAAGTCGTTCACCGGGATTCCACACTCTCAAAGCTGATGCGCGGGTCCACCACCACATAGCTCAGGTCCGAGAGCAGCCGGGAGATCAGGCCGATGATGGTGAAAAAATACAGGGTGCCCAGCACCACCGGATAATCGCGGTTGAGAATGGATTCGAAGGCCAAAAGCCCCATGCCGTCCAGGGAAAAAATGGTTTCGATCAGCAGGCTGCCGGTGAAAAAGGCGGTGATGAAGGAGCCGGGGAAGCCGGTGATGATGGGAATGATGGCGTTGCGGAATACATGCCGGTACAGGACCTGGTGTTCGCTCAACCCCTTGGCCCTGGCGGTGAGCACGTACTGCTTGCGGATTTCTTCGAGAAAACTGTTCTTGGTCAGCAGGGTCATGACCGCCAGGCTGCCCACGGTGGAAGAGAGCACGGGCAGGACCATGTGCCAGAGGTAATCCGCCACCTTGGCCGCCAGCCCCATTTCGGCCCAGTTGTCGGAGACCAGGCCGCGCAGGGGGAAGATGCTGAAAAAACTTCCGCCTCCGAAGAGGACGATGAGGGCAATGGCCAAAACAAAGCCGGGGATGGCGTAGCCGATCAGGATGGCGGTGGTGGTGAGGACATCGAAGCGGGAGCCCTCCCGCATGGCCTTGGCGATCCCGAGCGGGATGCAGACCCCGTAGACGAGGAGAAAGGACCACAGCCCCAGG
>JAZDIS010000069.1:0-4803 GCA_043804705.1 Pseudomonadota bacterium
TCGTCTGTCAGGATATCCTGCAGACTGAAACAACGGCCGCCGCTCACATCATTTTACCGGGTGCAGCCGTTGCGGAAAAAGAAGGAACGTTCACCAATATGGAAGGGTGCCTGCAGCAGTTTTCACCCGCGATTTTACCACCGGGTGATTCGCGACCGGATTTTGAAATATTATCCGAACTTTCCCAAAAAATGAGCGGATCGCCGCATTCCCTTTCCCTTGACGATATTCGCGAAGAAATCAGCCGGGTACTTCCCATGTACACCGGTAACACACAAAGCAGTCATCTGGTCTGGATCAAGGATTTTGTTCAAAAAGATGAAGCCAGGGCCGAAAAACCCGACTCTTCGATTGAACCGAAATTTTCAGATGTTTTTCCATTGAAAAGAGATACACCCGACAGCGAATATCCGTTAACCGCGCTGCTGGGTTCCGACCGGTATCATTTGGGCTGCGGGACCCGTACCAGTCGGTCATACCGCATCTCCACATTCGAAAGCAGCGCAAAAATTGAACCGGAAAAGCGATCGCAACCGCCGCAAAGTCTTAAATACCCCGATTCTCGCGGCGGGGAGCTTCAAATATCAATTGCAGACGCAAACCGTCTGGCGCTGAAGGATGGTGATGCGGTAAGGCTGATATCGAAGTGGGGTGAGATCTCTCGCTCGGTTCGCATCCAAAAAAGACTGTCGCAGGGTCTTGTCTATGTCCAGGGCGCCTATAGCAATAATGACGCCCGTTGCCTGATACCGCTGACACCGCTTTTTTCAGAAGAATCATCCGGATGGAATTATTGTAGGGTAAAAATGGAAATAATATAAAAGGGAAACCGCCATGGATCAGCAGGAAATCGACTGGGTGAAATTGACCGAGATCATCAATGCCTATCGTGACTTCAAATGGGGTCTTATACCGATGCTGCAGAAAGTACAGGAGAAATTCGGTTACATTCCCCCGGAGACAATCGCCCCTATTGCGGAGGCCCTGCAGCTTCACCCCAGTTATGTGCAGGGAGTGATCAGCTTTTACGCCGGTTTTTCTCTGGAGCCCAAGGGCAAGTACGTGATCAAGGTTTGCAGGGGAACAGCCTGTCATGTCAGGGGCAGCGAAAGTATTATACGGCTCATGAAAAAGGAGCTGGATGTCGGGGAAGGCGAGACCACACCGGATTTCCGGTTTACCCTGGAAACCGCCGCCTGTTTGGGAGCCTGCGCCCTGGCCCCGACGATGATGGTAAATAAGAACTATTTCGGTAAGCTCTCTCCGCCCAAGGTGAGCACGACATTGGCCGAATACGGGAAATCCGGGCACGAAGAAGACGCTCAGTAAACAAACGCCCACCATTATCAGGATGCAAGCATATGACGACACTAAAACGTCTCGAGACCCCCTCGCATCTGGAAGCATTTCGGCAGGATCTTCTGCGCGCCAGCGATGACGGCAAGCCCGCTGTCAAGATATGCAGTACGACGGGGTGCCGGGCGGGAGGAGCCCTTAAAATCATTGACGCTCTTCATAAGGAACTCTCGGACCGGGGGTTGGCCGGTAAAATCAATGTAAAAAAAACCGGATGCCGGGGTTTTTGCGAGAAGGGGCCGGTCATGGCCATTGAGCCGGAAAATATATTTTATAACCAGGTGACGCCGGAAGATGTGCCCGATATAGTAACCAAAACCCTTCTAAGTGGTGAACCTGTTCATAGACTTCTCTATGTGGATCCGGAAACCAAAAAACCGATCCGGTATGAAAAAGATATCCCTTTTTTCGGAAAACAGGTCCGTCGGGTGCTGGCCAATTGCGGTCGCATTGATCCAACGCGCATTGAAGACTATATCGCGGCGGGCGGCTACCGGGGCCTCAGCAAGGCGCTTACCCGAATGACGCCGGATGGGGTTATCGAGGAAGTCACGGCTGCCAAACTGAGAGGCCGGGGCGGGGCTGGGTTTCCCACCGGCACAAAGTGGAAGTTAACACGGCAGGCGGCCGGTCGACCCAAGTATATTGTATGCAACGCGGATGAAGGGGATCCCGGCGCATTCATGGATCGTGCGGTGCTGGAGGGAGATCCGCACGCAGTTCTGGAAGGTATGCTCATCGGCGCTTATGCCATTGGCGCCGAATACGGTGTAATTTATGTGCGAGAGGAATATCCTCTTGCGGTTGAGCATCTGCATCTTGCCATCGGCCAGATGAAGGCGCTCGGCATGCTCGGCAAACATATTATGGGCACCGATTTTCACTTCGAGATGATGCTCAGCATGGGGGCCGGCGCCTTTGTATGTGGCGAAGAAACCGCGCTCATGGCCTCCGTTGAGGGGAAGCGTGGCATGCCCCGGGCCCGGCCGCCTTTTCCGGCCCAGGCCGGACTGGACGGTAATCCCACAAATATCAATAATGTGGAGACCTGGGCCAATATCCCCCTGATTATCAATCACGGGTCCGAATGGTATGCGTCGCTTGGAACCGAGAACAGCAAGGGCACCAAGATCTTCTCACTTACCGGCAAGGTCAATAACACAGGGCTGGTGGAGGTTCCCATCGGGGTTACCATTAAGGAGGTCGTTTACGATATCGGCGGCGGCATACCCAAGGGCAGGCAATTTAAGGCGGTGCAGATGGGCGGCCCTTCGGGCGGGTGCGTGCCGGCACAGTTCATCAATCTGCCCATCGATTATGACACGCTTCAGCGCATCGGCGCCATCATGGGCTCGGGCGGCATGGTGGTCATGGATGAAAACAATTGTATGGTGGAGATCGCACGGTTTTTCCTTGGCTTCACTCAGTCTGAATCCTGCGGTAAATGCGCGCCGTGCCGTATCGGCACGACCCAACTCCTGGAAATCCTGACGCGGATCACCAACGGGAAGGGCAGGCTCGAGGATTTGGATACTATCAAAGACCTTGGAGAAACCATCATGGAATCTTCCCTGTGCGGTCTGGGACAGACCTGCCCCAAGCCGGCGCTTTCAACCCTGAAATACTTCACGAAGGAATATAAAGACCATATTCTGGAGCATCGCTGCGCTGGCGCCACCTGTGATGCCATGGTGATCTCGGCCTGTCAGCATGCCTGTCCGGCAGGAATTGATGTGCCTAATTATGTGGCTGCGATATCGGAAGGAAACTATGAGACGGCCGTGGACATCATTCGGGAGCGAAATCCCTTTCCGGCAGTATGTGGCCGCATTTGCATTCATCCCTGTGAATACAAGTGCCGCCGGGGAGAATTGGACGCGCCGGTAGCCATTCGGCTGCTGAAGCGCTATGCCTCGGACTGGTATTTTCAGCACATCGGCAAGGCGGCCGAACCATTTGCAGTCACACGTCCTGGCAAGGTGGCGGTCGTGGGAGCCGGTCCGGCCGGATTGACCTGCGGCTATTACCTGGCAAAATGGGGATACCGGGTGGAGGTGTTTGAAGCCCATCCCAGAGCAGGCGGCATGCTCAGCATTGCGGTGCCCGAGTTTCGGCTGCCGCGCAGAGTTATCGAGGATGAGGTTCGCTATATTCAAAGCTGCGGTGTTACCATTCATTATAATGCACCCATTGATGCCAGGCACACGGTCAACGATCTGATGGCCGAGGGTTTCAGTGCGGTGTTTATAGCCGCCGGCGCCCAGTCCAGTTTGCGCCTGAGAATTCCAGGAGAAGAAGAAAATCTTGATGGATTGTATAACGGCCTGCAGTTTTTAACCGATACGCGAACCGGTGAAGGAGTCTCTTTGCGCGGAAAGGCTATTGTGATCGGTGGCGGTAATGTGGCCTTTGACGCCGCAAGAACTGCGCTGCGGATGGGTGCCGATGAAGTCATGATTTACTACCGCAGAACCATTCAGGAGATGCCGGCCTGGGAACAGGAAATTAAGGAGGCCGTCGAGGAAGGCATTGTCATTCATCCCATGTGGGCCCCCAAGGAAATTCTTTCAAAAGCGGGCCGGGTGGCCGGCATGACGTTCGCTCGAAGCCGGACCATCTGTGATAAAAACGGTCAGTCCCTTCTCAGTATCGACGAAGAGACGGTGCAGGCGGTCGACGCTGAGACCGTGATCATCGCCATTGGTCAGGCGCCGGATGCATCATTTCTCTCAAGGGATCATCAAATCGAACGCTCCTTGTGGGGCAGCCTCGAGGTAGACTCGAACAAGCTGGCCACCAATATCCCCGGCATTTTTTCGGGCGGGGATTTTATCACCGGTCCAAGTACGGTCATCCAGGCCATTGCTTCCGGAAGAAGAGCGGCTACCGCCATCGACAAGTATTTGCAGGGAGATAAGGGCCGGGTGGAAATCACGGATGAAAAGAGCGTCAGAGCGTCAGCCGCGAAGCTGGCACTGGAGGAGACTCTTACTGAAGATCAACCCAGGGTTCCTGTGGAACACGAGGCGGCCGCGGGAAGAGTTGCGGATTTTCGCGAGGTCGAAAAAGGATTTACAACAGACCAGGCGCACCGGGAGGCAAAGCGTTGTCTGCGGTGTGATCTGGAAAAGGAGATCATAAGCGCATGATCAGATCCATCACCCAACCAAAATCGGAAGAAGAGATTAATCGGCTTCTGAGCGGACTCGGGAGAGTTTTTATAGTCGGATGCGGGACCTGTGTCACACTCACCCGCACCGGTGGGGAGCCCGAAGTGGCCGCCATGAAGGAAAAGCTCTCCGGCAAGGGAAAACTCGTCACCGGATACACGGTGGTACCCGTAGCCTGTGACAACCTGACCCGGGAGTTTCTGAATGAATTCGGGCCGCAAATCCATCAGGCGGACGTGATGCTGGTGATGACCTGCGCCTTCGGGGTTCAGACCAT
>JAZDIS010000070.1:0-2566 GCA_043804705.1 Pseudomonadota bacterium
CGCGGGCAAGTCCACCATCTTCCGCTTGATCACCGGCGAGGAAGAAGCGGACAAGGGCGAGATCTCCTGCGCCAAGAAAACGGTGATCGGCTACTTTTCCCAGGAGGTGGGCGAGATGTCCGGCCGCTCGGCCCTGGAGGAAACCATGGCCGCCGTGGCTGAGGTGGTGCGGTTGGGCGAGGAGCTTAAGGAGATGGAAGCAGCCATGGCGCTGCCCATGGAGGATGAGGCCATGACCGCGCTGCTTGAAAAATACGGCGACGCCATGGCGGAGTTCGAGCACCGCGGCGGCTACGACTTGGAATCCCGGGCCCAGGCGGTGCTCACCGGCCTGGGCATCGGCCCGGAGGATTTCAACCGGCCGGTGGAATCCTTCAGTGGCGGCTGGAAGATGCGCATCGCCCTGGCCCGCATCCTGACCCTGAACCCCGATGTCCTGCTGCTGGACGAGCCCACCAACCATCTGGACGTGGAGTCCATCGTCTGGCTGGAGGAATGGCTGGCCAAGGAGTTCAAGGGCGCGGTGCTCATGACCTGCCATGACCGCGACTTCATGAACCGCCTTGTTTCCCGGATCATCGAGGTGGCCAACGCCACCATCACCACCTACAGCGGCAATTACGATTTCTACCTGCGCGAGCGGGAGATCCGGCGGGAACAGCTGGCCGCCAGCTTCCGCCGCCAACAAGAAATGCTGGCCAAGGAGGAGGATTTCATCGCCCGCTTCGCGGCCCGCGCCTCCCACGCCTCCCAGGTGCAGTCCCGGGTTAAGAAGCTGGAGAAGATCGAGCGCATCGAGCTGCCCCCTGAGCAGCGGCTGATCAGCTTTGAATTTGGCGAGCCGCCCCGTAGCGGCGACGACGTGGTGCGGCTGGAGGGGTTGGCCAAGGCCTGGCCCCTGGACGGGGGCGGGGAGAAACCGGTGTTTTCCGGCATTTCCGGGGTGATCCGGCGAGGGGAAAAGGTGGCGGTGGTCGGGGTCAACGGCGCGGGCAAGTCAACCTTCTTGAAAGTCCTGGCCGGTCAGACCGAGCCGAGCAACGGCTGCGCAACCATCGGGGCCAACGTCAGCCTCGGCTATTTCAGCCAGCATGCCATGGATGTTTTGCTTCCGGAAAGAACCGTTTTTGAAACCGTGCAGGACGCCCTGCCCCAGGCCGGCATCGGCACCATCCGCAACCTCTGCGCCGCCTTTCTCTTCCAGGGCGATACGGTGGACAAGCAGATCAAGCTGCTCTCCGGCGGGGAAAAAAGCCGGGTGGTGCTGGCCACCCTCCTTGCCCGGCCGCTCAATTTCCTGATTTTAGACGAGCCCACCAACCATCTGGACATCCAGTCCCGGGAGATCCTGCTGGGAGCGCTGCAAAAATTCACCGGCACCGTGGTGCTGGTCAGCCATGACCGGCATTTTCTCCGCTCGCTGGTGAACCGGGTCATGGAGGTGGACCACGGGGAACTGCGCTCCTACGGGGGGGATTACGAATACTACCTGCGCAAGTCGGGGCATCAGCCCGGCTGAGCCGGGGATAATTCCGTAACGCTAGACTGTTCGCTGCGCTGGTGACCCGGCGCTGAAAATAGTCAGCAGCCGCCGATACGCCCCATTGGCCACCGCCAGTTCCGCGTGGGTTCCCTGCTCGATGATCTTACCCTCGGCCATGACCAGGATGTGATCGGCCCTGCGGATCGTGGAAAGCCTGTGGGCGATGACGATGTTGGTCCGTCCGGCAAAGGTCGCACCGATGGCCTGCTCGGTGAGCATCTCGCTTTCCGGGTCCACGCTGGCGGTAGCCTCGTCCAGCACCAGAATGCGCGGTTCCCTGGCGAGCACTCGGGCAAAGGCCAGCAATTGCCGCTGCCCGGCAGACAGGTCCATGCCGCCCTCTCCCACCCGGGTCGCCAGCCCCTCCGGCAACTGGCGGACAAAACGGGCCAGCTGCGCTTTTTCCAGAATCTCCCACAGCGCCTCGTCGGTTTTTTCAGCGTCGAGCAGGACATTGTCCCGGATGGTGCCGGGGATGAGCAACACGTCCTGCATCACCAGCCCCACTTGGCTCCGCAGCCAATTTGGCTCCAAATCGCGCAGGTCAATGCCGTCCAGCAGGATCTCGCCGGCATCCGGGTCGTAAAACCGCTCCAGCAGGTTGATGATCGTGGTCTTGCCGCTGCCGGTGGCGCCGACGATGGCCAGGGTCCGGCCGGGCGGAATCCGCAAGGAAAAACGGTCCAGCACCGGATGCTCCGGCGCATAGCCGAAGCGCACCTCCCTGAACTCGATCTCGCCCCTGCCGGAGGCAGGCCGCAGGGGAGAGGCGGCCAGGGGCAGGGTCTCCTTGCTGTCGAGCAGCTGAAAGATCCGCTCCGCCGAGGCCAAGGCCGACTGGACAATGGAATACTTCTGCGACAGCTCGCGCATGGGCTGAAAGAAGAGTCTCATATAGGAAAGGAAGGCCACCAGCATCCCGATGGTCATCTTCCCGGCCATGACCTGGCTGCCCCCGTACCAGAGGATGGTGCCGATGGTCAGCGCGCTCATCAGCTCGATGAGCGGCATGAACACGGCAAA
>JAZDIS010000071.1:0-4563 GCA_043804705.1 Pseudomonadota bacterium
CATCACCCTGGCGGTCAAATTCCTGCTGCTCAAACTTCCCTTCATGTACATGCAGCTGATCCCTGTCTGCATCCTGCTGGCCGGGATCATCACCCTGGGCGTCCTCAATCAGCATTTCGAATTCATGGCCCTCATGGCCGGCGGAATCAGCGTTATCCGCATCATCCGTCCCCTGCTGGTGGCGGCTGCCCTCTTCACCCTGCTCACAGTGGCCGTCGGCCAATGGGTGCTGCCCGCCACCACCGCGGCGACCAACCGGATCTGGTACGAGGAAGTCAACCGCCAGATCCCCAAGGGCATCCTCCGGGACGGCCGCACCTATTTTCGGGGCACGGAGGGAATCTTCTCCTTTGTCCGCCCCAATCCCGGAAAAAACGAGTTCCGCAATTTCTCCTTTGCCGCCTTTGACGCCGGGCACGGCCTTACCACCCTGCTCACCGCCGAAAGCGCCACCTGGGAAAACGGCGCCTGGCTGCTCAAAAACGGCCAACAGAAAAACCGCACCGGCAATGGCACCTTTTCCGTAACCCTTTTCCAGACCCTCGCCCCTGCCTTTGCCGAACAGCCGGGGGATTTTTTTGTGCCGCCGTACAAAATGGAGGAGCTCTCATACAGCAAGCTCCTGCGTCAGGCCATGGACAGCAAGGTTTCCAACCACGAATCGCTGAGGGAATTCCACCGCCGTTTTTCCTACATCTTTCTGGGCATTCCCCTGCTCCTGATGGGAATTCCGGTGCTGCTCGCCGTGCATAAAAACAAGGGCCGCGATCTGGCCTTGGCCATCCCGGTAAGCTGCGGCATGGCCTTTGCCGCCTGGGGCGCCTGGAGCGCCAGCCAGTCCCTGGCCAAAACCGCCATTCTGCCGCCCGGCATCGCCTCCTGGTCCATCCATCTCCTGACCATCGGTCTTGGCTGCTTTCTTTTAAAAAAACACAACCAGTAACGCCCCGGACATGGACCTCGATCCCGCATCCTCATCCGCCACGCTCAGCCGCTTTCGCAAGATCGGCATCATCGGCATCCCGCCCCTGGAGGTGATCCGGTGTGCCAACGAACACACCCTTATCATCCACGATCTGGACGAGCCCCTGGTCCGGGAGGATCTCGAAACCGCCAGCCCCTTCCTGCCCAGGGTCTACTGCGCCATCCTCCGCACCGCCGTGGTCAACGCCCTGCACCTTGAACTGGACGCCATCTATGTGGACACCGGCCCGGGCAAGTGCGATTGCGCCCTGCACACCGCGACGATCCTGGCCGAGGCCCTGCCCATTCCGGTGATCTGCACCAAAAACACGGACACCGCGGCCTTCGGCACCCCGCTCTGCCAAGCCCGGCTGCCCCTCATCGACCGGATGCTGGCCATCACCGCCGGGGTAAAATCCGCGGCGCTCTATCGGAACCAGCCGCAGCCCTGCATGCCCACCGCCGGGTTCTGGGGGGTGCCGCCCAGGGATTTCTCCATCCTCGGGCTGTTCCCGGAGACCACCCATATTTACGGCTGGGCCCGCTGCATGGAAAACAAGACCCCGGCCGACCACGCCCTGGAGGCCCGGTTCAACCCCGAGGTGCCCACGGTTTTCTTTGCCCAGTCCTTTTGCGCGAAAACCGCGCTGGCCCGGTATCTGGCGAAAAAACATCCCCACGCCCTGTATCTGGACGTGGATGTGCACACCACCAGCAGCGCCCGCGCCAAGGTCCAGGCCTTTCTCGAACTTTCCGGGGTGCGGCCATGATCCTGGGCGATTTCGGCACCTCGTACTGCAAATTCCTCGACCTCGACGCGCCCGGCGCCAAGCCGACCATCCTCGCCACCAAGGAGCTGCCCAGGGACATCCGGGTGGATCTGGCCACCGGCCACAACGGCAAACGGTTTGCCGGCCGCTACGTCAACGAACTTATCGCCCTGGCCCGAGGCGGCGAGGCCTTGATCGAGGAAGACGAGTATGTGCTGCTCGACTGCGGCAGCCGGGACATCAAATTCATCAAGTATGCAAACGGCAAGCTGGCGGACATGGGCTGGAATGCGGAATGCGGGGCCTCGATGGGCTTCACCATCGAGCTGCTGGAGCGGTATTACGAACTGGACTATGCCCGCCTGCGGGTGCCGGAGCAGACCTTTTCCGTGACCTGCGGGGTTCTGGGAATGAGCGACATCTTCGACGCCGTGATCTCCGGGATACCGGTGGCCGAGGCGGTGGCCCGCTTTGTCAAGGGGATTGCCATCAACGCCTACCGCTTTGCCGGCTCTCCCGCCAGGCTCTACCTCTCCGGCGGGCTGTGCGACAACCCCCTGTTCGTGGGCAGCTTTCCCTGCCAGGTGACGCCGCTGGGCCGCTTCGTTCTCCTGCGCGGCTTAGAAGCGGAGGCGCGCCAACCCCACCCCCCGACCGTTTCGTAGGGTGCGACCAATGCCTCCCCCAACCCCGGAGCGGCCAAACTGCCTGGCCTGCCTCCATTTCTACATCACCCACCAACCGCAGCACCCTTACGGCTGCCGGGCCTTGGGCTTCAAATCCCTCCAATATCCATCCATGGTGGTGTTTGCCAGCTCCGGCATCCATTGCCAGCTTTTTAGCGCCAAGAACCGTCTGGACTCAGAGCGTTCATAGGTAAGGCGCAAGGTGAAACATCACGCCTTGCGCCTTCATGCATCTTGATTTTTCTCTGATTGCCAAGCAATCTTAGTCAGGCCCTTTATTCCCATGCAGTTAAAATCCCATTGGCACGCAGCCGAGCACCGGAGAGGCTGCCGAAAAAGGGATTTGCACTGTTTGAGCGCAGCGAGTTTGCAAAGCCCCGGCAGCATCGAGGAGCACAGGGCATCCCGCCTTCGGCGGGGCAAGGGACACAGGGGGCCTTTTCTTTTGGTTCGTTTTCTTCTTCTAAGTAACACACTCTTTTTATTGCGATGTAATCAATTGAAATCCCAACACTTTTGCCTGATTCCTGATTCTTCGTTCGAGGCGTTTCCTGTGCAATTCTTCTTGATGTGCAAATACGGTTTCGTCAAACTGTTTTCCGGTTGTGATCAAATGATAAATAATACGGGCCAACTTGTGCGCTGTGGCTGTAATCGCCTTTGGCGCACCCAGTCTGGCACGCATTCGCCTGAGATATTCACCAAGGCATGAACGGCTGTTCCACAACCCCTCGGCAGCCATTCTCAAGGTCTGGGCCAGTCTGTTGCCGCTTTTACGGGTATGGGACGACAACACCTTGCCGCCGGTAATTTTATTGTTGGGACAGAGACAAAGCCACGAACAAAAATTGTTGGCTGTGGGGAACCTGGACATATCAGGGCCAACCTCGGCAAGAAAAACATGGGCGGTAATGACGCTGATTCCATCGACTTGGGTCAGATCAGTGCCAAGAATACGGTATAGCTGGGAACGCAGATCGAAATCAGGCTCATTCCCTTGTGGTTTCTTACGTTTTGATGTTGGCGGCGGTGGTGGATTTTCTTCCGGATCAACCCGCGAGTCAAGTGCGTTCAGATGACTTTCGATTTCACGATCACATTCACTGATCATCTCTCGATAATTACGGTATGCCTGGAGTGCTTGCTTAAGGGCAAAAAGGTGCTCCGGACGAAAGTCGCCCTCAAGCGATTTTTCGATAATCGAGTTATCGGCCTTGATTCGCCGATCTTTCAAGGAAGCTAATTTTTGAGGGTTGCGCTCACCGGCCAGAATGGCATCAACAATAGCCATGCCGGTCAGGCCGGTAATATCGCTGATCACGTGATGAATTTGCACATTCATCTGAGTAAGGGCCTTCTGCATATGTTGGATATGAGCAGCGGACATTTTTATCAGGTTGCCCCGGTGTCTAAGCAACGAACGGACCGCACAGATTTCCTGGGCAGGACGAAATGATCCGGCCAGCAGCCCAACAGAATGCAGATATTGCAACCATTGACAATCCTGGACATCCGTTTTACGCCCAGGAACATTCTTGACATGGCGGGCATTAACCAGAACAACGTCAAAGCCATAGGAATCAAGGATCTGATAAACGGGAATCCAGTAAACACCTGTGGATTCCATGGCAATTGATTCAATGCTGCACGACTTTAACCACTTGGCCGCTTTGTGCAAATCCTCTGTGAAGGTTTCGAACTTCCGAACAGATCGAGAATCACGGTCATCTGGAACAGCGATATAGATTTCAGTAGCTCCGACATCTATACCGGCAGCATTTGTCTGAATAAGATGCACCACATTATTAACCTTTTTCTTTTTATGACGACCTTTTTTGACCATAAAACCCTCCAGGGAAGATGGTGGTGGCCAGATCGTGCTAAAATGGTATTCTTCTAAACGGGATAGAACATATAATGCGGATAGTCTGCAAAAAATGCTCTTCACCAATGACTAAGGCACGAGATCTGGGGTCACGCTTTGGGACGGGCTGCCAATAAAAATGGACCACACCAATAAACTATCGACCTACTTCACACCACCTTTTTGAGACATTTTACCCCAGAACCTGCGATGAAAAAAAGTTACTTTGAAGACTGAGACCGCCCTCCCGCGGAAGTGACGCTTTGGGCAAGCAAAGAAA
>JAZDIS010000072.1:0-2433 GCA_043804705.1 Pseudomonadota bacterium
TGCATCCGATGCCCGGAGCATCGGCGCGATGAATATTAAGGCGGCGCGGGAGGCTCTGGCGCGGTACAATGTTCCCGTGGTCGTGGAAGAGGTGGGCGGCGTGCATGGCTGCAAGCTGTTTTTTTATCCCCATACCGGCGAAGTTTTGTTGCGGCGTATTTCCCGCTCCTCTGTTCCAGGATAAAAATCAATGGCTAATAAACCAATCAGGGTGCTGATCGTCGATGACTCCGCCGTGGTGCGGCAGACCTTGACCGATACGCTGCAGTCGGACCCACAGATCGAGGTGATGGGCGCGGCCAGGGATCCCTATGTGGCCGCCGATCTTATTGCCAAGGAGGTGCCGGACGTCATCGTGCTTGACGTGGAAATGCCGCGCATGGACGGAATCACCTTTCTCCACAAGCTCATGAGTCAGCATCCCATTCCGGTGGTCATGTGCTCGACCCTCACGGAAAAGGGGGCGGAAACCACGCTCAAGGCCTTGGAATATGGGGCCATCGACATCATCCAGAAGCCCAAGCTCGGGACGAAACAGTTCATTGAGGAATCGAGAATCCGGATCTGCGACTCGGTCAAGGCCGCGTCCAAGGTCATGGTCAAGCGGATTGCTGCCAAGCCCCATCATGTGGAGAAGAAACTCACCGCCGATGTCATGCTGCCCCCGCCCTCGTCCACAGCCATGGTGCAGACCACGGAACAGGTGGTGGCGATAGGCGCTTCGACCGGGGGCACCGAAGCTTTGCGGATCTTTCTCGAAGCGCTGCCTGGGGATTGTTCCGGCATCGTCATTGTCCAGCACATGCCCGAGGGTTTCACCCGTGCCTTTGCCGAGCGCTTGAACGGACTCTGCCGCATTCGGGTCAAGGAGGCGCAGGACGGCGATACCGTGTTGCGCGGCCAGGCGCTCATCGCCCCCGGCAACCGGCATATGATGCTGAAACGCAGCGGCGCCCGGTATTTTGTGGAGATCAAGGACGGCCCCCTGGTCTGCCGCCACCGGCCTTCGGTGGACGTGCTTTTCCGTTCCACCGCCCGCTACGCCGGAAAAAACGCCATCGGCGTCATCATGACCGGTATGGGCGATGACGGGGCGCGGGGGATGTCCGAGATGCACCAGGCCGGGGCCTACACCATCGCCCAGGACGAGGCCTCCTGCGTGGTTTTCGGTATGCCCAAGGAAGCCATCGCTCTTGGCGGGGTGGAGAAGATTCTGTCCCTTGAGCGGATTGCCCCGATGATTGCCGGAAAGTAAACCGTTGGGGGAAAATATAACCATAGCCGTTACTATTCGCTGTTTGTGCGGCTGTAAACGACGATGGTTATTCCTTCACGGTTCCTAAAAAAAGATTCTAAAATGAGTATCGGTGTAATAGTATATTATGGTGCCGGATGGACATTGGCTTGTGCCTTCTAGGAAGGTCCGGCCGAGTGACAAGGATAACGTGCGAGAAGGAGGATCATGGATCTCTTAAAGGATTTTGCGCAAAAAGATATGATCGAACAGATCATCTGCCTGGATGAGATCAAGGAGTCCGGGTTGGTAGAAGCCATCCCGGCTTTATGGAATCTGTATGCCAACCCGCTTGGGGACCAGGCGGTTGACGAAATGGTCTATCACTCACTTTTTGATTTGCTTGCCGGACGGGAGCAGGAGATTATCGTTGGTCTGGGGCATGAATCAGAGGCTGTCCGGCTCATGTGTGTCCGGCGGGCTGCCGACGGCGGCTCGCCAGCACTTAAAGAGGCGCTGGTTAAACTGCTTGCTTCCGCTTCCGGCAATGAACTTGTCGCCGAGATTATCCGGGCTTTGGGCAGCTATAAAGATGCAGGCCTCTCCGAAATTCTGCTGCCCTATCTCAGGCATGAAGATTATTCCGTGGTTGCTTGGGCCATGCGCTCCCTTGCCGGAATCCACGACATCAGTGTACGCGATGCTTTGATGGCCATGGTTTCCGAGAGTCGGGAGGTGCATAATGTTGATGCCGGGTGCGATTCGCGCACCGCGCTGGCCGTGGAAAATATCGCCAATTTCCCCGATGACGCAACGGCCGGTTTTCTTGTCGGTTTTATCCATCATGCCAATCCATCATTCAGGAGGGTTGTTATCTCCACTCTTGCCGGCATGGGGGAGGAGATTTTGTCGGCTCTGGAAAGATGTCTCGATACCGGCGACAAGGATGAAAAAATTATGGCGGCCAACGTCATTGGCATGACCGGGAAAAAGCGGGGTGCTGATATCCTGGTAGCTCATTTGGAAAAAGCCGGGGACGCCAATCTTAAATTTGCCATCTATGAGGCGCTGGGGCGGATCAGCTCCATGCGCAGCGTGATCGGTCTGACAGACGGTTTGGCCGAAGGGGATGATCTCGTGCTCATTGCCGTGGTGACTGCTCTGGATCACCAGTGCAATCCCGGAGTGGTCAAGGTGCT
>JAZDIS010000073.1:0-9129 GCA_043804705.1 Pseudomonadota bacterium
CTTTCCCACCTCACCGTTGAAGTTCACCCCTGCGAGGACGAGTCATGAGCGCCCCCATAACCGCGACAGAAAAAATTTCCCACCAGCTCGTGGAATTGTACGAGAAACTTTCCTCCTGGGAGCAGGACGTAGTGAAAAGCTCCGGCCTCTCCCCTGCCCAGATGCACACCATCGAAATCGTCGGCCACGAACCCCCCGATGCCCCGCTGCGCATGAAGGAGCTGGCCAAGAAGATGGGGGTGACCACCGGCACCCTCACCGTCATGGTCGACCGGCTGGAGCAGCAGGGGATGCTCAAAAGAACCCCCCACGAAACAGACCGCCGTTCCTACTTGATTGCGCTGACGAAAAAGGGGCATGGGCTTTTCAGCGAACACCACCAGTACCACCTGCGCCTCACCGAAGAGATCACCGCCACCCTTTCCCCGGAAGAACAAGCGCAATTCAGCGCGGTGCTGGAAAAGATCATCGGCCAAATGTGAGAATCATAATCTCGTTGGCCCCGGCGTCTGCTGTTGTTGTATCCCGCGATTCCGTTTGGCTATCGCCTGAATTAATGCTATATTAGACATCAAATAGCGCATCAATTCATCAGCGGAGGCAAGGCCATGGACACCATTTTTTCCAATATCACCGTCAGCGTGACTGAATTAAAGCGGAACTTCGCCGCTATTCTCAAGCAAGCGGACGATTCTCCCGTGGCCATTCTGAACCACAACCGCCCCGAAGCATACCTGCTGCCAGCCGCTTATTACGAGCGGCTTATGACCTGCCTGGAAGGCCTGGAAGACCTGGAAGACGCCAGGCTGGTGAAGGAGCGAGGCAACGGCCCCTTTGTTGAGGTGGGGCTGGATGAGCTATAGGCTGCGCTTTCACGAACTGGCCCTGGCTGAATGGCGCCGACTGGATGCCGGCCTCCGCGAACAGCTCAAAAAGAAGCTGGCGGAACGCCTGGAACACCCGAGGATTCCGTCCGCCGCCCTTTCTGGTATGCCGGACTGCTACAAGATCAAGTTGCGAAACGCCGGATATCGATTGATCTACCGGGTGGACGACACAGTGGTTTTCGTCACCGTCATCGCCGTAGGCAGACGCGACAAACAGAAGGTGTACGAGGTGGCCCAATCACGCCTGTGAGGTCGTTCGTTTTTGAATAACATTGTGATTACAATAGAAAAACAGATAACAGCATCCCTTGGCTTATTCTTTTTCAAGTATTGACAATCTGTTAGGCCTATGGGATGTTTTTTCTGGCAATGCTTGGGAATGGTTGTGTTTCCCGGTTTCAGGGAAAGAGGGGGAGCCCCTAATTATAACCTGGGATTAAGTCTTATGGCCCAGCGGATTGACATGACAAATCAACAGAGCCCCGTTAAACCCCGATGACCGTGGCATTGAATCCTTAAAAGTAATTGGTCTGGTCAGAAAGAGGTTCGGCACATGTATATCACTTATTTGCGCTTGAAAAACTGGCGGAATTTTCGAGAGGTGGAAATCAATCTGGCGCCACGCTCCTATGTAATTGGCCCCAATGCGGTTGGTAAATCCAATCTGCTGGATGTCTTCCGATTTCTGCGGGATATCTGCAAGCCGGCAGGTGGCGGCTTGCAGAAGGCGGTGGAAGACCGGGGCGGTATCGCCAAACTGCGTTGTCTCCATGCCCGAAAGGACACCGAGGTAAAAATAGAGGTGCATTTTTCCGACCGGATGGAAGATAAATTCCCTTCATGGCGGTATGTTCTTGGTTTCAAGCCGGAGGGCAAAGGGGCTCAACGGTTAATGGTATCCAGCGAAGAAGTCTGGAAAGGGGAAAACAATATTATTTCTCGACCCGATCCTGATGACAAAAAGGATGTTCAGCTCCTGACCGAAACCCATTTGGAACAGACGCGAACCAATGCAGAGTTCAGGGTGTTGTCCGATTTTTTCAGCAACATAACTTATCTTCATCTTGTTCCCCAACTACTGAAATACGGGGACAGAATAGGCGGCAATCGTTTGGAAGACGACCCCTTCGGCCAAGGCTTTCTGGAAAGAATTGCGAAATGCACGGACAGGACGCGTGATGCCCGGCTACGCAAAATGAACAAGGCCCTCAAGGCAGCAGTCCCACAGTTCAAGGAACTGCGCTTTAAAGCCGACAAGATAAGCGGAAGACCACATCTGGAAGCCCTTTACGAGCATCACCGTCCCAATGCCGGTTGGCAACGGGAAGAGGATTTTTCCGATGGCACCCTGCGACTGCTCGGTATTATGTGGTCTCTTCTGGAAGGCGACACATTATTGCTGATCGAGGAACCGGAATTATCGCTTCATCAGGCCGTGGTCGAGCAGATCCCCCTGCTGATGAACAGCATCCAACGGGAGATGAAGCAACGGCGGCAAATCTTTATCAGCACCCACAGCGAAGCCTTGTTAGACAATAAAGGCATTGATCCAAAAGGCGTGATTGTTCTTGAGTCGGATAAAGAAGGTACAAAGATCAGGGCCGTAAACAAGGCGGAGGAAAAAGGCCTTGAAGCTGGGTTGTCGGTAGCCGATGTGGTCTTGCCCCAAACGAGACCGAAAAAGGTGGAGCAGTTAGGGTTGTGGCAATGACCTTGCTCTATATCGCAACCGAAGATGCTCTGAGCGAAGCGGTGGCGGACCATTTGGTGGCAAAGGTGAATCACGGCTTGCAAGTCATTGTCCGGCTAAGACGGAATGGCTGCGGCTACCTCAAGAAAAAATTTCCCGAACTAGTGCAGACCGCGCGGAAAATTCCCGTATTCCTGCTTACAGACCTGGACAGGATTGAATGCCCACCAACCCTCATTGATTCTTGGTCCGGGAAGACTGATCTTCCTCCAGATATGCTGTTCCGGGTGGCAGTCAGGGAGATTGAGGCCTGGTTGCTGGCAGACCGGGTAGGCTTTTCTGCATTTTTTGGTGTACCATTGCCGAAGCTTCCCCTCCATCCCGAGACAATTGCCGACCCAAAACAACTACTACTCAACTTGGTCCGCCGACACAGCAAGCGGGAGATCAAGACAGCTATTCTGCCTGAACGAGGATCCCACGCCAAGATAGGTTTTGGATACAACCAAATATTGAGTCGTTTCGTTGCAGAACACTGGTCAATCGAGCGGGCGATGATGGTCTCCGACAGCCTGGCAAGAACCCATCGGAGATTAACTGAGTTGAATGTCGGGGCTCAGGTCTGAGAACGAAATAATTCCAACGACCAAGAGAATCTTGGCGACTTGGGGAATGGGCAGGGGATATTCTTATCCATTTTCCTCTTGCACCATTCTCTCCCCCTCAACCCGCATCCCCCCGATCACCCCGCCCAATCAGAAAGATCCCGTAGGTGGCCCGCAGGTTGGGGAGAAAGCGGACGATATTCCCTGTTTCCTGCTGCCGGTGGGTGTTGATCGCCACCTCCCTGAGGATGGCGATATCCTTTTCCCTGGCAAAGTTGCGGAAATCCCGCAGGGTGATCACCCGGATGTTGGGGGTGTTGTACCATTCGTAGGGTAGCTCCGGGCTTCTCGGCGCATAACCCGCGAAGAGGAGCTGCAACCGAATCCGCCAGTAGCTGAAATTGGGAAAGCTGACAATGACCTTCTTGCCGATGGTCAGCAGGGTGTCGATGAGGGCTACCGGTTCGTAGACCTGCTGCAGGGTCTGGCTGATGACGATGTAGTCGAAGCTGTCCGGCGGATAATCCGCGACTTCCAGATTGAAATCCCCCTGGAGCACGGAAAGGCCCTTGCCGATGCAGACGGCCACCTCGGCCTCGTGCTTTTCGATGCCCGTGGCCTTGACCCTTTTCTGCTCCTTGAGATACTGGAGCAGCTCCCCTTCCCCGCAGCCGAGATCCAGCACCCGTGAGCCGGGCTCGATCCAAGAGGCGATTATCCGCAGATCAAAACGCATGTTTCCCCTCACTCTTCGGCAGGCTCTTCCCCGAAAATCCGGGAGAGAAAGGCGGCCACCAAGGCATGCAGCCTGTCATTGGGCAGCAGGAAGGCGTCGTGGCCCCAGTCCGACTGGATCTCGCAGAAACTCACGTCCAGCCCGCTTCTCTTCAGATACCTGACCAGGGTCCGCGACTGCTCTGTGGGATAGAGCCAGTCCGAGGTGAAAGCCACCACCAGGAAACTGATTGCCGCCCCACTCAGCCCGGTGGCCGCGTAATCGTCGAGGTCGAAATAATCCGCGGCCTTGGTCAGGTACAAAAACGAATTGGCGTCAAAGCGCTCGACAAACTTGTTGCCCTGGTAGCGCAGATAGCTCTCCACCTCGAAGCCCGCATCAAAATGAAAGGAAAGGGCGTCCCGGCTCTTGAGCTGCCTGCCGAACTTCCGCCGCATGGATTCGTTGGAAAGATAGGTGATGTGCCCGATCATCCGGGCCACGGCCAGGCCGAGGTCGGGCTTGGGCCCGCCGTAATAATCACCCCCCTGCCAATGGGGATCGGCCATGATCGCCTGCCTGGCCACCTCGTTGAAGGCGATTGATTGGGCCGAATGCCGGGGCGTGGTGGCCAGGGGGATCGCCGCCCGCACCATCTCCGGATAGCGGGCACACCAGGCCAGCACCTGCATGCCGCCCACCGAGCCGCCCACCACCGCGAGCAGCTTCGAGATGCCGAGATGCTCGATCAGCGCCTTTTGCGCCGTCACCATGTCGCCGATGGTGACCAGGGGAAAGGACACCCCGTAGGGCTTGCCGGTGGCCGGATTAAGCGAGGAAGGACCGGTGCTGCCCATGCAGCCGCCCAGCACGTTGGCGCAGATGACGAAATAGCGCTCCGTGTCGATGGCCTTGCCGGAACCTACCATGATCTCCCACCAGCCGGGCCGGGCATCCTCTTGGGTGTAGCAGCCCGCCACATGGGAATCCCCGGTGAGGGCATGGAGCACCAGGATGGCATTGCCCTTGTCCGGGGCCAGGGTGCCGAGGGTTTCGTAGGCAAGGGTCACCGGCCCCAACCGTTCGCCGCTTTCGAGAACCAGCTCGTGGGGCGGTTCAGCAAAGGTAAAAAACTGTTTTTCGACCAGATCGAGACAGGCGGTGTTCATGACCTAGATCTTCGCGAGCGCCTGGGAAAGATCGTCCACGATATCCTCCACCGCCTCGATCCCCACGGAGAGCCGCACCAGATCCGGGGTAATGGAGAGATTCCGCTTCGGCTCCTCGGCAAAGGAGAGGTACTGGCTGGAATAGGGATGGATCACCAGGGTCTTGCAGTCGCCGATGTTGGCCAGATGATAGACCAGCTTCAGATTGTTGATGAAGCGAAAACAGGCGGCCTGATCCGCCAGGCCGAAGGTCAGCATGCCGCCAAAACCCAAACCGCCGAACTGTTTTTGCGCCACGCCATGCTGGGGATGGTCGGCAAGGCCGGGGTAATTCACCCATCGCACCTCGGGACGCGCGGTGAGAAAGGCGGCGACCTGGGCGGCGTTGGTCAGATGGCGCTCCATCCGCAGGGCCAGGGTGTCCAGACCCAGCATGGTCAGATAGGCATGGAGCGGCGCCGCCGTGGTGCCGAAATTGATGTGCAGCTCCCGCCAGACCCGGTCCAGATAGGCAAGCTCGCCCTTGCGCTCGACGAATGGGGCGAAATCTCCAAACCGTTCGCTGCTCCAGTTGAACCGCGCCCCATCGATCACCACCCCGCCCGCTGCGTCGCCGTGGCCGCTGAGGTACTTGGTGGTGGAGTGGATGACGATGTCCGCGCCCAGCTCCAGGGGACGGCACAGGTACGGGGTGGCCAGGGTATTGTCCACCACCAAGGGCAACCCGTGGCTGTGGGCAAGCTCTGCGGCGCGGGCTAGGTCCGGCACATCCATCTTCGGGTTGCCGATGGTTTCCAGATAGAGGAACCGGGTTTTCTCGTTGATCGCCGCCTCAATGGCCGCCAGATCGGTGGACTCGACAAAACGGGCCGTGATCCCGTACTTCTTGAAGACATTGGCAAAGAGAACATAGGTGGACATGAAAAGCGAATTGCCGCAGACAAACTCGTCCCCGGACCGCAACAGAGCCAGACAACCGTTGGTGATCGCCGCCATACCCGAAGACATGAACACTGCGGCACGCCCCCCTTCCAGGGCGGCCAGCTTCTGCTCCAGCACCCGGTTGGTGGGATTGGAAAGCCGCGCGTAGATATGGTCGGTTGTGCGTCCGGCAAAGGTCTCGCTTAGATTCTCCGCCGTCTCGTGGCAATGGGCGGCGTTTTGAAAAATGGGGGGCAGGGTGGCGCCCTGCCACTCTCCCGGGGTTAAGGCGGCATGAATTACCCGGGTGTGAAAATGCATTTTCTTTTCAACTTCCATAACGTTTCTCCGGCTCTGTTTGTAGACCTGCGATCCATTGTCCGCCAAGGCTTTTCCGGCCTCAATTCACGGCCACACTACCACATTGTGGTACAATCGTCATGCAGAAAAAAGCCGCCGCCATTGCTTGTCATTTTTCACTCTTCCTCCCGAGTACAATCCGCCAATTGCTCGACCATTTCGCCATGGATCGTCCCATTGCTTGCCAGCACCTCCGGAACATAGGGGGTATACTCTTTGCCGTTGTAGGTGGTCAGCCTGCCCCCGGCCTCGCTCACCAGCAGCATGGCTGCCGCAGTGTCCCAGGGCTTGAGGTTGATCTCCCAAAAGCCATCGGTCCTGCCGCAGGCAAGATAGGCAAGATCAACAGCCGCGGCCCCGGTCCGCCGCACCCCCTGGCATCGCGTCAGCAAACGCTTGAGGACCGCCATCACCCCCTCGATCTCTTGCTCAATGGCATAGGGAAAGCCGGTGGCCAGAAGCGAGTCCTGCAATGAAGACGCCCCGGAAACATGGATGGGCCGGCCATTGAGCCAGGCCCCGCCCCCCTGGCAGGCGCAGAAAAGTTCATCCTGCATGGGCGCGTACACCACGCCGACCTTGCTGACCGTGCCTTCCGCATAGGCAATGGACACCGCAAAAAATGGGAAGCCATGGGCAAAATTGGTGGTGCCGTCCAAGGGGTCGATGACCCAGACCGGGCCCTGGGGCAGGGTTTCATAAGAGGAGTGCGATTCTTCCGCGAGAAAGCCGATGTCGCCACCCGCTTCCCGCAGCATGGCAAGCACGATCTGTTCCGCGGCCACATCGGCCTCGGTGACCAGATCAATGGCCCCTTTGTGGGTAATCCGGTGGGGCTTGTCGTACAAGCTTCGCAAAACGCGGCCCGCGGCAAGGGCAGCCCTTGCCGCCGTGCGCAGAATCTCTCCCAGGGCGGGGTCCTTGCAGCCCGCGACACACGGGACAATTCTTTCATCCTCACCTTCGTTTCGCATACCAGCCACTTTTCTCCCCGGAATCAGTATGGTTGCCGTGGTAAAAAACCATTTGTAACGCAATCCCCTTTGCAGGATCAGCCGACTTGCGATACAGTACAAAAAAAATCAGCCGTCCCAATGCGTCCGGCGCCAAAAACCGCTCTTTTTCCCCGAGGCGACAGATTCTTTCCGTGTCTTCCCCAAAAAACAAATGGCCCACCTTTCTCATCGTGGCCACCGGCGTTTTCATGTCCACCCTGGACAGCAGCATGGTGAACATCGCCCTGCCCTTCATCATGAAGGACTTCCACAGTTCGCTGGCCGACACCCAGTGGGTGGTGATGATTTACCTCCTCACCATCACGGCCTCCCTGCTTTTCTGGGGCCATCTTTCCGACCGGCTGGGGAGGGGCAGGATATACACCACAGGATTGTTGACCTTCGGACTGGGCTCCCTGGCCTGCGCCTACGCCCCGGCCCTGCCCTTCCTTATTGTCGCCAGATTCGCTCAAGCCCTGGGCGGGGCGATGATGATGGCCGCCGGGCCAGCAATCATCAAGGAAACCTTCCCCAGAGAGCAGCTGGGCCGCGGCCTGGGGTTGATCGGCATGGCCGTTTCCCTCGGCCTGATGAGCGGTCCGAGCCTGGGGGGCTTTCTGCTCGAACTCGCCTCCTGGCGCGTCCTTTTTTTTATCACGGTCCCGCTGGGCTTGGTCTTCGCCCTCCTCGCCATCCGGATCCTGCCCGGACCGGTCAGACATTATACCGGCCCGCTGGACTGGCTGGGGAGCCTCACCTGGGCCTCTGCCCTGGTCCTGCTTTGCCTGACCCTGACCCATGCCTCCTCACTCAGCTGGTCCGTCGCCAAGTTGCTCCTCACCGGCAGCGCCGGAGCGGGCGCCCTGTGCTGCTTCATCGCCATCGAGACCCGGCTGCCCCACCCGCTTCTGGCAATGACGCTTTTCCGCAACCGGCACTTCACCTTGGCCATAGTCAGCGCTGTTCTTTCCTTCATGGTCCTTTTTGCCGTGATCCTGCTTATCCCCTTTCATCTTGATCGGGTTCTCGCCCTGCCGCCTTCGAAGATTGGCCTGGTCATGCTGGCCATCCCCTCCTCGATCCTGGTGGTCTCTCCCCTGGCCGGCTGGCTTTCCGATTATGTCGGCGCACGGTTTATCAGCACTCTGGGGTTGAGCGTCTCCACCTTGGGGGTGTTCCTGCTTTCCACGATTCAGGCCGCAACCCCGCCGCTCATTATTGCCGGGCAGTTGCTGCTGGTGGGCCTGGGCCAGGCCCTGTTTCTTTCACCAAACAGCGCCTCGGTCCTGAGCCACGTGGAGGCCGGAAAGGCAGGCGCAGCCGCAGCCCTGCTGGCCACGGCCAGAAATCTGGGCATGCTCCTGGGCATTGCCCAGGCCGGCCTGACCTTCTCCCTGTTTTTTCGAGGATTCACCAACGGCCTTGACCTGCGAGATTTCAGACCGGAGCATACAGCGGCCTTCCTGACCGCCCTGCATGGCGCTTTGCTGGGGGCGATCCTTACCGGTCTGCTCGGCACGGCCACCTCATGGCTCCGGGGCAATTCGGAACACCTTCGTCCGGGAGAATAAAATCAGGCCTCCAGATCAACAATCCTGACGCTGTCCATTTGCGCTGCAGCCTCAATGCCGGTCTTCAATGATTCCAGCATGCCGGCCTTGGCAACCCGGCAGGAAAAATAGACCGCCCCGTAGCCGAGCTTGCCCAACAGCTCCTCAAGCTCGGCAAGCTGCGGGGTCAAATGGTCCCGCACCGCTTCACTTTTCACGACGCATTCCCCTTGCAGG
>JAZDIS010000074.1:0-12965 GCA_043804705.1 Pseudomonadota bacterium
GACGAAACCGTATTTGCACATCAAGAAGAATTGCACAGGAAACGCCTCGAACGAAGAATCAGGAATCAGGCAAAAGTGTTGGGATTTCAATTGATTACATCGCAATAAAAAGAGTGTGTTACTTAGAAGAAACGAACCAAAAGAAAAGGCACCCTGTGTCCCTTGTCCCGCCAAAGGCGGGATGCCCTGTGCTCCTCGATGCTGCCGGGGCTTTGCAAACTCGGCTGCGCCTCAAACAGTGCAAATCCCCTTTTCGGCAGCCTCTCCGGTGCTCGACTGCGGGCCAATGGGGACTTTAAGACTATGAAGCATAGGAATTGACAAATAGAGCATGCACTACGAAGGCGCCCACATCATCCGCCCGCCCAGCGAGGCGGACAGCATCATCCTCCAGGTGACGGTGGGCTGCTCCCATAACAAATGCACCTTCTGCGGCACCTCTAAGGAAGAGCGATTCCGCATCAAAGACCAGGCAATCGTTGATTCGGACCTTGATTTTGCCGCGCAATACTGTGGCAGGCAATCCCGAGTTTTCCTGGCCGACGGCGATGTGCTGGCCCTAAGCCAGCGCAGGCTGGTTGAACTGTTCACCAAGATCAAGCATAAGCTGCCCTGGGTGAACCGGGTCAGCCTCTACGGCAATGCCCGGGCCATCCGCAACAAGAGCGTGGATCAGCTTCTGGAACTGAAAGGGCTCGGCTTGCACCGGGTCTACATGGGGTTGGAGAGCGGCTACGATCCGATCCTCACTGCCATCGACAAGGGCGCCAACGCCGCAGCCATGATCGAGGCAGGCCAGCGGGTGAAGGAGGCCAATCTCTTTCTTTCGGTCACCGCCCTCCTCGGCATCGCCGGGGCCGCCCTCTCCCAGGAGCACGCCAAGGCCACCGGCCAGGTGCTCTCCGCCATGGAGCCCAACCAAACCGGCATCCTCACCCTGATGCTGCTTGAAAACACCCCGCTCTATCAGCTTGAAAGAGCGGGAAAATTCACGCTGCCGGATCAACACTCCATGCTGCGCGAGCTGCGTACCACGGTGGAACATCTTGACCTGAAAAAAGGCCAGCTCCAGTCGAACCACGCCTCCAATTATTTGGCGATCAACGCCAGAATGCCCCGGGACAAAGAACCGGTGCTTGCGGCCATCGACCAGGCCCTGGCCGGACACACCCGACTCAAACCCGAATACCTGCGAGCCCTGTAATGGAAAAAATCGAACTGAAAAACCTCACCCTGCTCCAGATGCGCGATTGGGTCAAAGCCCAGGGCTGGCCAGCATTCCGGGCCCAGCAGATCTTTGCCTGGCTCTACCGCACCGGGATCAGTGAATTTTCGCAGATGACCGACATCTCCAAGGAGGTCCGGGCCAAGCTTGCGGAGATCGCCACGATCAGCCGCCTCGCCCCGGCCATGGAGGAGCGTTCCCAGGACGGCAGCGTCAAGTACGGCTTTCGGTTAGCAGACGGGGCAGTCATCGAATCCGTGCTCATCCCCGAGGGGGATCGCCTAACTCTCTGCGTCTCCTCCCAGGTGGGCTGCGCCATGGGCTGCAACTTCTGCCTCACCGGCACCATGGGCTTTATCCGCAACCTGAGCGCCGCCGAGATCGTAGGCCAGGTCCAGGCCATCACCGGGATTGTCCAGGCTTTAGGAAAAAACCGGATCAACAACCTGGTCTTCATGGGCATGGGCGAGCCGCTGGCCAACTTCGACAACCTGATCGACGCCCTCAATATCCTCATGGAACAGACTGGCATTGATTTTTCCAGCCGGAGAATCACCATCTCCACCTGCGGCATCATCCCCAAACTCAAGGCGCTGGGCGAGGCGGTGACGGTCAATCTTGCCATCTCCCTCCACGCGGCGGACGATGAAACCCGCAGCCAGCTCATGCCCATCAACCAGACCTACCCGGTGGACGATCTGCTCGCGGCCTGCCGCGCCTATCCCCTGCCCAGCCGCCGCAAAGTGATGATCGAGTACATCATGATCAAGGATCTCAACGATTCCGTCCGCCACGCCCGGCTGCTGATCAAAAAGCTGCACAAACTGCGCTGCAAGGTCAACCTCCTGCCCTACAACGAGAACAAGACCTTCCCCTTTCAAAGCCCGCCGCGAGACCGGGTGGAGCTGTTCCAGCAAACCCTGCGGGATTCGGGCATCACCGCCTTGATCCGCGAGTCCCGGGGCGGGGATATCTCCGCAGCCTGCGGCCAGCTTGCGGCGGAAGCGGACGAGGAAGATTAAGCCGTAAGCCTTCCCATGCCCTCTATGGCAATTTCAGGTTTTCCCATTGACTTCCCCACACCATTGAGCATACCATTCCGATACAGAATGAGTACTTACAGAAAATACGCAATGCCGGGCTATCCCCGGCCCAGAGAATAAGAATCCAAGCCAAGGAGAACCCCATGACCCATTTCACCCCCCGCCGTCGCAACCTGCTGGCCCTTTGCCTTATGGCCCTGCTTATCCTCGGAGGCTGCGCTACCTATTCCCGGCAGATTGTTCTGCGTTACGACCCCGTAACCACTACCCGGTTCGGAGGCGGAGACCTCTATCTGGTGAACGCCGAGCTGCAACCACCGACCGCCTCCGGGGCCTGGGCTATCGGCACCACTAAAAATGCCGAGGGCATGATGATCGACACCCTGTGGAGCGGCGTTTCCCCTGCCGGCCTGGTGCAGAGCGCCATGGGCCGTGAACTAGGCCGGACCGGCTTTCAGGTGATCCCGGCAAAAAAAGCGCCGGATCTATCCGGCAATGTGGTGGAGATCAACGAAGCGATCATTTCCGTTGATCAGGTTTCCAATATTTCCCGGATCAACGCCTCCTGCACCATCAGAATCTCCCTCACGGTCATGAAAAACGGCGCTCCGGTGCGCAAGCTCCATTACGAGGCCAAGGGAAGCGACCTGTCGATCAAGGATCGCGACCGGCTGGCAGAAACCATGCTGCGCAATACCATGCAGGATGTGATGAAGCAGGCTGTTCCGGACATCGTCGGGATTCTGGAGCAGTAAGGGCGGACCGGCCACCTCCGGCCACTGCGACCGACAGGGTGGTGCGTTCGAGAGGTGGCCGGGTCTTGCCCTCTTGCCCTGGCTCAGGGGGAAAACACGCTCATGCGGAGGAAGTCAGGACTGGGCGGCAGTGTCTAACCGTGGGGGGAGGCGAGCTATGAAAAGATTGAGATTAGGCGTGTATCTTTTCGTTTTTTCGGCATTTTTATTTTTTGCCCCATTGGTTTTCTGCGCTGAAGTTTTTCACCATGGCGGAACGGGCGCCTGCCAGGGATGCCACACCACGCCCCCGGATCTGATCGGCACCGATGCCGGCTCAACCTGCCTCCGGTGTCACCAGGCCAAAGTGGGCGTCACGCCCCCGGATCAGTATTATGTTGCCACCGATCCGGCCACTTTTTCGCTCTGCGTCCAACTCCCGCCAGGCGGAGACTTCTGCTGGCTGAAAAGGAATTACAGCTGGTCTCCGGGCGGAACCCGCAAGACCCAGCGCAGTGCCGGAGACAGCCATGGCCACAATATCGTTGCAGTTGATTACGGCTACAGGCCTGACAGTTCTTTTGCCGTTGCGCCGGGGGGAACCTATCCCAGCGCCAGCCTTTCCTGCATCAGTTGCCATGATCCACACGGCAATTATCGCAGGCTTGAAGATGGTTCGATTGCGGCCAGCGGCCCACCCGTGGTGGCTTCCGGCTCCTACCCCGGCAGTCCGGAGCCGAGTTCGAGCGGAGCGGTCGGGGTATACCGCATGCTGGCAGGGATAGGATACCGGCCTAAAATTGCGCCGGGAGTACCGGCGTTCGTGGCCGACCCACCTCTGGCCATAGCCCCTTCGCTGTATAATCGGGCGGAAACAACGGACAATACCCGGGTGGTTTACGGCAGCGGCATGTCGGAGTGGTGCCAGAACTGCCATTCCCCGATCAATGATTCCCACATGCATCCGGTGGGAAACCGCGCGGCTTTTTCCGCAGAGATAATCAACAACTACAACAGCTATATTGCCTCGGGGAAGATAACCGGCAGTCCGGCAACCGCCTACACCTCTCTTGTTCCCTACGAGCTTGGCGCAAAGGACTATACCCTGGTGAAAATGATGGCCAAAACCGCCGGCAGCAGCGGCCCGGCCGGAGCAGCGAACGTGATGTGTCTCTCCTGCCACCGGGCGCATGCTTCCGGGTGGGACAGAATGCTCAGGTGGAATATGCAGGCGGATTTCATCATTTATGACGGGGTCTATCCCGGGATCGACAACAACACCCCGCCGCATTTGGCGCAAGGGCGGACTGCCGCTGAAACGCAGAAAGCCTTTTACGACCGGCTGGTCAGCAGTTTTGCGAAATTTCAGAAAAACTTCTGCAACAAGTGCCACGTCAAGGATTGAGATCGGTCGGCAACTGAAAACGGTCCCACCCCAACAAGGCTCTATTCCGATACCTTGCCGCGCATGGCTTTTACCTTGCCCCGCTTTTCCTTGCCTTCCAGACGTTTTTCCCTGGCGCCGCGCGAGGGCCTGGTGGGCCTGCGTTTCCGCTCCTGCTTGACCGCGCCCCTGATGAGTTCCCCCAGTCGTTCCAGAGCGTTGGCCCGGTTCTTTTCCAGGCTGCGAAACTGCTGCGCCTTGATGACGATCTCGCCGTCTTTGGTAAGGCGCTGATCGTTAAGGGCCAGCAGCCTCTCCTTGTAAAAGTCCGGCAGTGAAGAGGCACGGATATCAAAGCGCAGGTGCACGGCCGAGGAGACCTTGTTGACATTCTGGCCCCCGGAGCCTTGAGCCCGGATAGCGGTCAGCTCGATTTCACCCTCCGGGATTACGATGGCGCCTGAGATGTGCAGCATTGTTTCAAGATATCCAGAGACCGGAAATACAGGCCCTATTTCAGATAACCGAGGCCACTTCCGGGAATGGCGCGGCATCATTATCGGCACCAAGCAGATAGAGATCCCCGGCGATCCACTGGCCCTTTTCCTTGCGGATGTCGGCGGACTGGGTGGCAAGGATCCGAAGGCCATGGCGGGCGGCCATGGCCTCAATGTAGGAAAAGGCGTGGGCATAGCGGCCGGACGGACGCAACCGGTAGCCCTGCCCTGCCATCTGCTCGGTGGAAAAAAGGATTCTGCCGTTTCCGGCAAGCCCTCTGGCCAGGGTGGCAAAGATTCGGTCCAACTCGCCCACATAGATCAGGACATCCGCCGCAACAATCAGGTCGAACGGCCCATGGTGCTGCTCAAGAAAGGTCACGATCTCCGCAACCACCAATTCATCGTACACTTTTTTGGCTGCGGCTGCCTCCACCATCTTCGGGGAAAGATCCACCCCGACCTTATAATCGCTTAGTTCCTGAAAAACCTGCCCGACCAAACCGGTGCCGCAGCCCAGATCCAAAAGTCGCCGGAAACGGGAAGGCCCTGCAGGGTCGGCAAGCAGCAGACTTTTGAGTTCCCAAGGGGTCCGGTATTCCAGATCAACCAGCAGACGCTCTTCAAAATGGCCGGAAAAGCTGTCAAACAGCTCGGCAATATACGAAGAGGGAGCGACGGCGGTTGTCTCACCGGTGAGGGCCGCGAGGATATGCCGGGCCGAGGCCGTGTTATGATCCAGCTCGATGAGCCTGCGGTAACAGGCAATGGCGTCCTCCGCCCTGTCCTGGTCAAGGTAGAGGACCCCCAGGTTGCCGTGGGCCGCGCCATAACCGGGCCGCAGGGCAACGGCAATCTCCAGGGAGGTGATGGCCTCGTCCTTGCAGCCCAGCTCCTTATAGACCAGGGCCAGGTTGTAATGCACCTCGGCGTCGTCCGGGGCAATTTCCATGGCACAGAGATAGGACTGCATGGCCTCTTCCAGTCGCCCGGCCTTCTTGCAGGCCAGGCCGAGGTTGAAATGGACATCGGCATCCTGGGGATTGAGCTGCGCGGCCCGGTGGTAAGCCTTGATGGCTTCGTCCGTGTTGCCTTGGGCCAGATGGGCGGTGCCCAGGTTATAGGCTGCCTGCCAGTGCGTGTCGTCCAGGGCAAGAACCTTATGAAAATGCTCGATGGCCATCCGGTGCTGTCCCAAGGAATAACGGGTTGTGCCAAGCTCATAGGCGATTGCCGCCTCGCCGGGCAACAAGGCATGGGCCCGTTCAAACCAGAGGGCCGCCTCTGCCGCAGCCCCCATGGCGCGGTGAAGAAGGGCTAGATAAAAACAGGCATCCACATGTTCCGGACACAGGGAGATGGCCTGGAGATACAGGGACACCGCCGAGCCGGCCTCTCCCTGCCGGTGCAGGTCAAGGGCCCGGTGGAAAAAATCGTCCGCATTACTGGGGCATGGCCGGCCATCCGCGGCCGCCTGCTCGTTTGTCTGCACAGGGCGTGAGTCTGTGTTCATCGGCATCAAAAAGATGAAATTTAATGATGTACAGCGGTCAAGTTCGAATTATGATGATCTTGTAACGACGAGAAAATAACGCAATAGCGCAAAGTCGCAAGTAAAATATTAATTTCGAGAACGGCAAGGCCGGCCATGCCGGTCAGCGTCATTTCTTAAGTTTCAGGATCAAGCCCCATGAAAACCATGCCAATGCCCAATACTCAGCAAATAGCCTGGATGCGGGATATTCGCCGCCATCTCCACCAACATCCGGAGCTTGCCTTTGCTGAATTCGCCACTGCGCGCTTCATTGCCGGGCAACTGAGGGAATTGGGCATCCCCTGCCGGGAACAGGTAGGCCGGACAGGCATCGTTGCCAGTCTGGGGAGCAGGGAAACAGGTGCGCCCTGCGTTGCCCTGCGGGCAGACATGGACGGTCTGCCCATCACCGAGCAGACCGGGTTGCCCTTTGCCTCGCAAACGCCGGGGGTGATGCATGCCTGCGGCCATGACGGCCATGTGGCCATGCTCCTCGGCGCGGCGGCGCTGCTCAAGGCGCAGGAGGCTGATCTTCCAGGCCGGGTGGCCCTTATTTTCCAGCCCGCCGAGGAAGGCGACGGCGGCGCGCAGGGCATGATCGCCGAAGGCGTCCTGGACGGGGCCGGAGCCATCTTTGCCTGCCACATCGACCGCAATTACGGGCTTGACGAGATTGTCGTGCAGCCTGGACTCATCTCTGCCTTTACCGATGAATTCTCCATCGAGATTCGCAGCCGGGGCGGCCATGCCGCCAAACCCCACGAAACCGAGGACAGCATCCTGGCGGCAGGCCAGCTCATCACCAGCATCCAGTCCATCGTCGCCCGCGAGGTCCATCCCTGCTTTCCCGCCGTGATCACCGTGGGCGCCATTCATGGCGGCAGCGCAGCCAATGTCATCGCCGCCCGGGTGGTGCTTGAGGGCACCATCCGCACCACCAGCCAGGAAACCAGATCCGTCTGCATCGCCAGCCTCAAGCGAATGACCCGGGCCATGGAACAGCTGCACCGGGTGGAGACCTCCTTCATCTTGGTGGAAGGGTATCCGCCGGTGATCAACGATCCTGCTGCGGCCCGCATCGCCATGGGGGTGGCCGCCGGAATTGTGGGCCAGGACAAGGTGAAAGGCCAGCCCCTGCCCAGCCTGGGCGGGGAGGATTTTTCCTTCTTCCTGCAAAAAATCCCCGGTTGCATGGTGCGCCTCGGGGCAAAACGCACCGATGGCCGCGATGCTCCGGCCCATAGCCCCGCGTTCGATTTTGCCGAAGAAATCCTGCCCACCGGTGCGCTGTTTCTGGCGCGGACCGCCTGTGCTGCCTTGGAAAGCATGGAGGGAATCCGTTTCCCCGCCAAATAGCCCTTCTCCTCGATACGGCAGACAAGGATTCATTTGGCCTGCCCAGCTTCAATATCGAGCCGAATATCGCACCATAAAAATCTTCTTTCCTTGATGTTTCAAGTGCAAAATCACCCGGACGGGCTTACAATGCATGCAAAAGATGTTGATTTTCCCAGTAAAGGTTATTAAATTTAAAAATTAAATAAGACTTATTATGTCCTGTTTAATAACGGCAAATTTTCCCCTTTTATCATTTTTCTTGCAGGATACCCCATTGCCGCCACACAAAAATATCCAACCTTCTTCGCCAGATGAAGGTTTGCAGATAACCACTAAAAAACTGGAGCAACTCCGGAGGCAGCAGGAGATTATCGAGCAGCTGCTCCGCCTCAGTTTCATGGGCACTTCGCTTGCTGAACAGCTTTCCCGCGCCCTGGACATCCTGATTGATATCCCCTGGATACCGTTCACCGCAAAGGGCGGCATCTTTCTGGCCGACACCGCCGTTCCCGGAAATCTCACCCTGTTCGTGGGAAAAAACATCCCCCCATCCATTTGGGAACACTGCGGCCGGCTCAACTTCGGCGAATGTCTGTGCGGCCAAGCGGCCAAGGAACGGAAATTCATCTTCAGCCCGTCTCTCCCGGACCAGGAAAAATTCCGGTATGGCAGCATAGAAAACCAGAGCCACTACATAGTGCCCATCATCCTGGGCGAACATCTGCTGGGCATCCTGATGCTCTACGGCCAGGCCAAGCACACCAGTAACGAGAACGAACAGCAGTTCCTCGAAACAGCAGCCAGCACCTTGGCCCTGCTCATCGAGCGGCAGCAGGCCGCCGACCGGTTGCGGATCAGCGAGGAAAATTTGAACCGGGCGCAGCGGATCGCCCATCTCGGTTACTGGGATTGGGATATCCACAACAACCGCATCAGCCGGTCCAGCGAGGTGTTCCAGATATTCGGCACCACTCCGCGCGAAGAACCGGCCACCTTTGAATACTTCTTGAGTCTGGTCCACCCGGACGATGTGGAAAAAGTCAGGACCGCAATCCAGGCCGCGCTGGCAACCAACAGCCGCTACAGCCTCTCCCACCGCATTCTTCGTCCCGACGGCGAGACCCGCATAATCCATGGCGAAGGAGACATCGCGCTCAGCGAGGATGGCAAGCCCAGCCGCATCTTCGGCACGGTGCAGGACATCACCCTGCTCAAGCACGGCGAACAGCAGCTTCACCTGGCCGGCCAGGTCTTTGAGTCCAGTATCGAGGGGATCACGATCACCGATGCCAACGGGGTGATCCAGTCGGTCAACCGGGCCTTCACCCATATTACCGGCTACCCCCCGGAAGAGGCGGTAGGGCAGCGCCCCAGCATCCTCAAGTCCGATCGTCACGACGAGGCCTTCTATCGGGCCATGTGGCAGACCCTGCTTTCCACGGGCCGATGGGAGGGGGAAATATGGAACCGCAAGAAAAATGGCGAAGTCTACCCGGAGTGGCTGACCATCACCGCCATCACCGACGACTTTGGCCAGGTTTCTCACAATGTCGCCGTATTCCACGACATGAGCGAGGTGCGGGGGTTCGAGGAACAGCTCCGCTTTCAGTCTCAACACGATGCCCTGACCCGTCTCCCCAACCGCACCCTGTTGCTTGACCGCCTTGCCGTAGCCATCGGCCACGCCCAGCGGACCAGGAAACAGGTCGCCGTTCTGGCCATCGACCTGGACAACTTCAAGCATGTTAACGACAGCCTGGGACACACCGTGGGCGACCTTTTACTCCAGCAGGTGGCCGAACGCCTCCATGCCTGTCTCCCCCAAGACACCACCATAGCCCGGTTGGGCGGCGACGATTTCGCCGTTCTCATCGAAGAGCTTTCCGATGCGCAGGAAGCCATACCGCTGACGGAAGCGGTCATCGCCGCCTTTGCCCGGCCCTTCAACCTGTCCATCTATGAAACCGTGATCACGGTCAGTATCGGCATCACCTTCTTCCCCAATGACGGCAGCGATACCGACAACCTGTTGAAGAACGCAGAGCTGGCCATGTACCGGGCCAAGGAAGAAGGCAAGAACAAGTACCAGTTGTTCACTGAAAATATGAACGCCCAGGTGATGCACCGCCTTTCCTTGGAAAACAACCTGCGCAAGGCCTTGGACCGGCGGGAGTTCCTGGTCTACCATCAGCCCAAGGTGTCGCTGGCCACCGGCCGCATCGCCGGCATGGAGGCGCTGGTCCGCTGGCGGACCCCGGACGGGAGGCTGATTTCCCCGCTGGACTTCATCCCGCTGGCCGAGGAAACCGGCCTCATCATCCCCATCGGAGAACAGGTGTTGCGGCAGGCCTGCCTGGATGCCAGGGCATGGCTGCTGGACTACGATGACCACCTCACCCTGTCGGTGAACCTCTCCCCCAAACAATTCATGCAAAAAGACCTGCTCACCACCGTAACCACCATCCTGCACGAAACAGATTTTCCGCCCGAACGGCTTGAGCTGGAGATCACCGAAAGCGCGGTCATGGCCAACGAGCAGGCGGCCATCGCCCTGTTGCTGGAACTCAAGGGGTTGGGGGTGCGCTTGGCCCTGGACGATTTCGGCACCGGCTACTCCTCGCTGCACTACCTGCGCAAGCTGCCTTTCGACACCATCAAGATGGACCGGGCCTTTGTGAAAGATCTGCCGGGAGACCGGAGCAGCGTGGCCATCGCCATCACCATCCTCACCCTGGCCGACAGCCTGGGGATGGGCGTGGTGGCGGAAGGGGTGGAGACCGTCGAACAGCTTGAATTCCTGCGCAGCCGCAGTTGCACCGAAATCCAGGGCTATCTGTTCAGCCCGCCGGTGGAGGCAGGCGCCTTTGGCGCCATGCTGCGGGAAGAAGTGCGCCTGGAACCATCAGCGAACAGTACGCCGAAATTGAACCCTCACCGCCCGTGACAATAATGCAAGAAGAACACAACGACATATTTTTCAACATCATCAACAGGTTTGTCGGATTTCACAGCCGGGACGCCGCCCGCAACACCCGCAACGACACGGACTGCGAGTACCCGTTCGTGGCCATGGACACCCGGCAGGTCTTCGCCCAGCTTGACTTTGCCGCACGGTATCTGGAGCTTGACCCGGATGCCCCGCCAAAGCAGCCGCCCCGGTTCCTTGATGTGGGCTGCGGCATCGGCAACATCCTCCTCTTTGCCGAGCAGTTCGGCTTTGAGGCGTACGGTATCGAAAAGGACGACTATCCCTTCCAGGTGGCGAAAAAACTCATTGGCGAGGAGAAAATCGCCCAGGCAGACATCTGGACCTATGGCGGCTATGGGGACTACGAGGTGATTTACTACTATCGGCCATTTTCCGGGAGGGAACAGCAGCTGCGCTTTGAAAGGCTCATTGAGGACACCATGAAGACAGGGGGTATCCTCATCGCCAACCACAAAAACAGCGAGGCAATCGGCCAGGACAGCCGTTTCGAGAGGCTCAGCCCAACCCTGCCGATCTGGCGAAAAATCAGGGCCTAACGGGCAAAAAAAAGAAGAACCTGGGGAGAGGGGCTAAAAATACGAGGCGTTGGGAAAAAGGTCTTCGGGGACGCTACCGTTGCCATGTTGCATGGCGTAGGCATATCTGGCACAGCCGCGGAAATCGTCGAGGCAGTATTTCCCACGCATCTTGGTAGAAAATTGCGGCACGTTTGCCATGATCGTTACAAAGAAATCACAAGAACTTAAAAAATCACAATCTGTTTTCTTTTCATGGATAGTTGCCAAGGTGATCTCGCCGCCCCCCCTAAATAAAGCCGGTTACAAGAAAAGGCGAAGGGGCCGAATCCCGGCCACGTTCTTCACCGGAGATCTTCCAGGCTTGCAAGCCGTACCCTGCCCAGCACGCCCCCCTTGCCGGCAAGAACGCACTGATCGTAAATCCGCAGGTCATTGCTTTTGATAAGCACGGCCAGATCAGCAACGTAATCGGTTCCCCGGTTGGAATACTGGTGCAGGCCATGGGCCAAGGCCAGGGAGTCCATGGTTTCTCCCCTGATCTCCCGTAAATCCTTGTAGGCGGGCCCCCGGTTGATCATCAAGATATAGGCCCGAACGGAATCGAGCAGGGAGGCATACGCCACGCCGGAGTACGCTTTACCATCCTCACGCCCGTCAGATGCATGCCCCTCCTTGTTCCAGGTCAAGACCCCGAAAATGTTATTCCTCTCCAGGGAAAAACGGGAACCGCCCCATGATGATTCCAGGGCGCCTTGGGCCATGATCAGGCTGACTGGCACCGGACTGATGCGGCGGCGCAGGTCGGCTACCTCATAGGCCCGGTATTTACGGCAGAGATTTTGTAAGAAAAAAATCTCATTCTGGGTCAGGCCCACAAGCCGTTCGTAATTTTCCGCGTTCAAGCCAAAATCAAGACGCTTGGGGGGGGAGGCGAATTTCGCCAGAATCTTCTCAAAGGCGGCCCGCTCTTCCTCCACCTCGGACAGGGCAATCATTGCCGCGGGAAGGAGGACATGCAGAAAAGCCTTTTTCTGGGTGGCCGTGTCAAGGGAGGGCATGTCCCCAGGGAATCTACTGACCAGAACGGCGGGAACCTCTGCAAATGAGTCCACTTCCCATAAATTATTGGCCTTGAGCTGCCGCAGCAACTCCTCGGCGGAATGGACTTCAATGGAGGGAACGTTTTGGAACCGTTGGGGGAAACGGATAAATACCGAGGAAGGCTGGGTCAACAGGGCGACCAGAAAGAAAAGCATGACCAAGGCCAATCCGGACACCATCCGCACCATCCCGGAATCGACCAACTTCTTGCCGAAATGCATCGGGGTTTCATCGTGTTTCACTGCCACTACCGTATGTTTTACAACCACAACTTTTTCCTGCTCTGGAGTTACGTCCGGGGGACGGTTTGATGCAAGGTAGGCCATAAAAATAAGTCCTCCACCTGTGCAAACGCATAACAAGAGAGCAAACGCTCGTCCCTGACCGCTGCCGTTCTTCCCCCTCTTCCTATCCTGAAGAGGTAGGCGAAGATAACAGATGCAGCCTGTAAAGGCAAGCAAAACATCACTGCGGCAGACCACGCCACCGCCAACATGTACTCCCTATGGTATAAAGCAGAAACAAACAACACGACATGTAGTGCTGTTGAAGAATTTCAAATAACACCTAAACGTCGTGGATCACCCAACAATATCCACTGA
>JAZDIS010000075.1:0-3672 GCA_043804705.1 Pseudomonadota bacterium
CACGGGGCAGCGGTGAATTTTTCCGGACAGCTCTATAAGTTTGTTTCTTACGGGGTGAACCGGGAAACCGAGCGCATTGACATGGCCGAGGTGGAGCGCATTGCCCTTGAACAGAGGCCGAAGATGATCGTGGCCGGGGCGAGCGCCTACCCCCGGGTTCTTGATTTTGCCGGGTTCCGGGCCATAGCCGATAAGATCGGCGCCCTGTTCATGGTGGATATGGCCCATATCGCCGGCTTGGTGGCGGCCGGGGTCCATCCCTCGCCGGTGCCCTACGCCGATTTTGTCACCACCACCACGCACAAGACCCTGAGGGGGCCGCGGGGCGGCTTGATCCTTGCCAAGGCTGAATTCGGCAAGAAGCTCGATAGCAAGATCTTCCCAGGTATCCAGGGCGGGCCGCTGGTGCATGTCATCGCGGCCAAGGCAGTGGCCTTTAAGGAGGCCATGGGGGAGAAGTTCAAGCAGGATCAGGCCCAGGTTGTCAAAAACGCCCAGGCATTGGGGGAAGGGTTGGTTCGCCACGGCTTCCGCCTTGTTTCCGGCGGCACCGACAATCATCTGCTCCTGGTTGATCTGACCAACAAGGGGGCAACCGGCAAGGAGTCGGAAGAGGCCCTGGAAGAGGCCGGTCTCACCGTGAACAAAAACGCCATTCCCTTTGACCAGCAGAGCCGCTTTGTCACCAGCGGGGTGCGCATCGGTACGCCTGCTGTGACCACCCGGGGTCTCAAGGAACCGGAAATGGCCAAGGTGGCCGACTGGATCAACCGGGCCATCGAGAACCGGCAGGACAAGGAAGCCTTAAACGGTATCCGGCTCGAGGTTCGCGCCCTTTGCGATACCTTTCCCTTGTATCCGGACATGGCGCGGGACAATGGGTAACCGGTCATGACCGATACCCGCCCGTCCTGGGATGAATATTTCATGGCCATCACCGAGATGGTGGCCCAGCGCTCAACCTGCCTGCGCCGCAAGGTGGGCGCCATTCTGGTGCGGGACAAACGCATCATCGCCACGGGCTATAACGGAGCCCCGGCCAAGGTCAGCCATTGTCTTGATGTCGGCTGTCTGCGCGAGCAGCAGGGGATCCCCTCCGGGGAGCGGCATGAGCTGTGCCGCGGCCTGCACGCCGAGCAGAATGCCATTATCCAGGCGGCCTTGCACGGGTTCAGCGTTGAGGGCTCGACCCTGTACTGCACCAATATGCCGTGCTCCATCTGCAGCAAGATGCTGATCAATGCGCGGATTGAAAAGATCTATTATAACGAGGGGTATGCCGACAGCCTTTCCTCCTTGCTGTTGGCCGAAGCCCAAGTCCCTGTGGTTCAGTTTGGGTAAGCTATGAAATGTCCGTATTGCGGTCACCTGGAAAACCGGGTTGTTGATTCCCGTCTGAACAAGGATTTCACCATCACCCGCCGCCGGAGGATGTGCGACGCGTGCAGCCGCAGGTTCACCACCTACGAAAGGCTTGAGGTGACCATGCCCATGCTGATCAAGAAGGATGGGCGCCGCGAGGCCTGGGACAGGCACAAGGTGGTGGAAGGTCTGCAGAAGGCCTGCGAGAAGCGGCCGGTCAGCATGGAGCAGATCGATGAGTTTGTCGATTCCCTGGAGCGGGAACTTCAGGATATGGGCGAGCGGGAGATTCCGGTGAAGCTGGTTGGCGAGCGGGTCATGGACGGATTGCGCAAGCTCGATGGCGTGGCCTATGTCCGTTTCGCCTCGGTGTACCGGCAGTTCAAGGACTTAAGCGAATTCATGGCCGAGTTGAAAGGCATGCTGGGCGGCCCGGAAGAAATACCGAAATGAAAAACGACCGGGCCTGGATGCAGCTGGCCATCAGGGAGGCGCGAAAAGGGCTGGGCCGCACCTCCCCCAATCCCTGTGTCGGCGCGGTGGTGGTCAAAAATAACCGGCTCATTGCCACGGGCTATCATCACCAGGCCGGAACCCCCCATGCCGAGGTGCATGCCCTCCGGGCCGCCGGGGAAAAAGCCAGGGGCGCCACCATCTATGTGACCCTGGAGCCCTGCAACCATACGGGCCGGACTCCTCCCTGCACCCAGGCCATTCTGGCCGGCGGGATCAAACGGGTGGTGGTCGGGATGCTCGACCCCAATCCGCTCGTGGCGGGAGGGGGCTGCAATACCCTTGCTGCCCAAGGCCTTGAGGTCACGCAGGACGTGTTGGCCGAGGAATGCCGAAGCCTGAACCGCCCCTTCATTAAGCATGTCACCACCGGCTTGCCCTGGGTGATCATGAAGGCCGGGATGAGTCTGGACGGGAGATTGGCTATCGACTCCGGCCAGTGTGCTTGGATTACCAACGAGCAATCCCGGCGCCAGGTGCATCGGTTGCGGGATCGGGTGGACGCCATCCTTATCGGCAGCGAAACAGCTCTGGGCGATGACCCTGCGCTCACCACCAGATTGCCGGGCCGTAGGGGCAGAGACCCGTTGCGGGTTGTTCTGGACACCGCGCTCAGGTTGCCGCCCACCGCCAAAATGTTGCAACAGGCCTCCTCTGCCCCCACCTGGATCTTTTGCGGACCGGATGCCGACCCGCAACGGGCCGAGTCCCTGCTTGGCGCCGGCGCGGTCATCAAGCAGGTCAGGCTTGATGATGCAGGCCAGCTTGATCTTGCCGCAGTGCTTTGCGAGCTTGGCCGGGCGCAGCTCACCAGTGTGCTGGTCGAAGGGGGCAGCCGGGTGCACGGCGCTTTTTTGCGAGCCGGTCTGGTGGACGAGGTGCAGATCTTTGTTGCCCCGATCTTTATCGGCGGCGACGGGGTGCCGCTTGTGGATACCCTGGGCCTGCGAACGATTGCGGAGGCCCCCCGCTTCAGCACCACTAAGGTGCGGCGGTTTGGCAACGATGTGCTGATCGAAGGGCTGATCGAGAGATAATATTTATGTTTACCGGGATCATACTTGGGCAGGGCAGAATACTGGAAAAAAGACCGGGCGGCGGCGGGATGCTCTTCGCTATCGGCGCGGATTTTGATCTGCCCGATCCCGAGGAAGGCGAGTCCATCGCGGTCACTGGGGTCTGCCTCACGGCCAAGGAGATCAGCGGCAGACGCTTCGTGGTCGATGTCTCGCCGGAAAGCCTCAAGCGCACCAATCTCGGGCAGCTGGCTGTGGGGAGCGTGGTCAATCTGGAGCGGGCCCTGCGCCTCAGCGACCGTTTGGGCGGGCATATGGTCAGCGGCCATGTGGACGCCACGACCCCCATGCTGACCCGTCAGCCTCTGGGGGATTTCGTGCTCTTCAGCTTCCAGGTGCCTCCGGGTTTTGGCAAGTATATCATCGAAAAAGGCTCCATCGCCATTGACGGCATCAGTCTCACCGTCAACAGCATCGACGCGAAGGCCTTTTCCGTTTCCATCATCCCCCACACCCTCGGGGTTACCACCCTGGGGGCGCTGAAACAGGGGAGCGTGGTGAATATAGAAGTGGATCTGATCGGCAAGTATGTGGAAAAATTGCTCTCCGCCAAGGATGCTGACGGCGGGGGGATGGAGTCAAGAATCAATTCCGCTTTTCTGGCTGAGCACGGCTTTTTGAAATAAGGGTGCCAGGCCTACAGGCGGCGAAAGTTTTGAGGTGATACCATGGCGGTAAGTTCCATTGAAGAGGTGATTGACGAGATCCGGGCCGGGAAGAT
>JAZDIS010000076.1:0-2473 GCA_043804705.1 Pseudomonadota bacterium
AGATCAGCCGGCATGATGGCCTCAAGCGCGTCGATGTCTCCGCGCAGATCAACCATGGCGGGGAAGACCTTGTCGCGGTATGCAGCGCCCTGCTTGGCCACGTCGGAGATACCCTGGGCCTTCTTGGTCTCATCCTCCAGCTTGGCCACCTTCTTGCCCGCGGCTTCAAGGTGTTTGCCAACCGCCTCCAGCAGACCCTTCTGCACGGAGCCGTACTTGCCGGCCGCGGCCAGGGAGGCGCCGAGTTCCGCGACAAACTGGATGGCTGCCGGGATGAACTGGCGCTTGGTCATGTGGATGGCGGTGAGGGCCTCGATGTTGATGTGCTTGGCATACTGCTCCACGTAGATGTCGTAGCGGGAATGCAGCTCATCCTTGGAAAGCACGTTGTACTTGCCGAACAGTTTGATCGCCTTGGGGGTGATAAAGGCCTTGAGCGCGTCCACGGTGTTGCGGACGTTGGGCAGGCCGCGTTTCTCGGCCTCCTTGGCCCACTCGGCGGAGTAGTTGTTGCCGTTGAAGACGATCCGGCCATGCTTGGTCATGACTTCCTTGAGGATGGCGAGGATCTCCTTGTTCACGTCCTTGGCCTTTTCCAGGCGGATGGCGATATCTTCCAGCGCCTCGGCGGCAATGGTGTTCAGGGCTACGTTGGGGCCGGCGATGGACTGGGAGGAACCGACCATGCGGAACTCGAACTTGTTGCCGGTGAAGGCAAAGGGCGAGGTCCGGTTGCGGTCCGTATTGTCCTTGGGCAGCTCGGGCAGGGAGTCAACCCCGATCTTCAGGGTCTGGCAGGCGCCCTTCTTGCAGATCTTCTCGCCCTTGGCCAGCTTCTCCAGCACGTCGGAGAGCTCCTGGCCCAGGAAGATGGAGATGATCGCGGGCGGAGCCTCGTTGGCGCCCAACCGGTGATCGTTGCCGGAGCTGCCGCAGGTGGCGCGCAGGATGTCGGCATGGGTGTCCACCGCCTTGATCAGGGCGGAGATAAAGACCAGGAACTGGGCGTTGTCCTCGGGGGTCTGGCCCGGATCGAGGAGGTTGATGCCGTCGTCGGTGGAAAGCGACCAGTTGTTGTGCTTGCCGGAGCCGTTTACGCCGGCATAGGGCTTCTCGTGCAGCAGGCAGACCATGCCGTGGCGCAGGGCCACCTTCTGCATGGTCTCCATGACCAGCTGGTTGTGGTCGGTGGCCATGTTGGTGGTGGTGAAGACCGGGGCCATCTCAAACTGGGCCGGGGCCACCTCGTTGTGCTTGGTCTTGGAGGAGATGCCCATCTTCCACAGCTCGATGTCCAGATCCTTCATGTAGGCGGAAACGCGGTCCTTGATGGCGCCGAAGTACTGGTCTTCCAGCTCCTGGCCCTTGGGGGCGGGCGCGCCGAACAGGCTGCGGCCGCAGGTCATCAGGTCGAGGCGTTGCAGGTAGTATTCTTTTTCCACCAGGAAGTATTCCTGCTCCGCGCCTACGGTGGAGCCGACGGTCTTGGAGGTGGTGTTGCCCATGGCCCGGAGGACCCGCAGCGCCTGCTTGGCAACGACGTTCATCGAGCGGAGCAGGGGGGTTTTCTTGTCCAGGGCCTCGCCCTTGTAAGAACAGAAAGCGGTGGGGATGCAGAGGGTCACGTCGCCGGATTCGTCTTCCTTGAGGAAGGCGGGGGAGGTGCAGTCCCAGGCGGTATAGCCGCGGGCCTCGAAGGTGACGCGCAGGCCGCCGCTGGGGAAGGAGGAGGCATCCGGCTCGCCCTGGATCAGCTGCTTGCCGGAGAACTCCATGATCACCCCGCCGTCATCGGTGGGGGAGATGAAGGAGTCGTGCTTCTCGGCGGTGATGCCGGTAAGGGGCTGAAACCAGTGGGTGTAATGGCTGGCGCCTTTTTCGATGGCCCAGTCCTTCATGGCGTTGGCCACCACCGAAGCGACGTCCGGCGGCAGGGTGGAGCCGGTGTTGATGGTTTTCTGCAGAGCCTTGTAAGTCTCCTTGGGCAGCCGTTCCTTCATGGTTTTGTTGTTGAACACATTGGTGCCGAACAGCTCGGGCACGGTCATCGTGGTCTGGTCGTAGTCGTTGCCACAACCGCAGGTGCAATTGTCACTCATTGTGTTTCTCCTTATTTTTTTTGGTGCTGAAGGGTAAGGTTGGAAATCTCCCACGCCCGGTGCAAAAGGGGGTGGGTATTAGGCAAAGCCAACCGCTGGAGGCTGGCGTTGTTTCCGTGCCATGGTTTTACCATTGCAGTTTTGCTCCCGTCCCGGTCTCGTTTTCCGCGATATGGAGAAGGGCCTGTGAGATTTCAGCCTGGAAGGAAGGGCTGTTGATTTTGGTGGCAAAGGAGTCCAGGGTGTAGAAAACATCCACCACCTGATCGCCGTCCGAGCTGATTCTGGCCCGGTGGATGTTGAGTTCAAAATCGGCCAGGGTTCGGGTGATGTCATAGAGCAAACCGGGCCGGTCATTGGCGAAAACCTCGATA